>JBBJOH010000112.1:0-5134 GCA_037720995.1 Thermoleophilaceae bacterium | reverse complement strand
CGCGGATCAGCTCGGGCACGACCGCCAGCTCGCCGCCGGGTATCTCGACGCCCGCCTCCTGCGCTCCGGCCTTCAGCCCCCGCCCCACGGCCGCGAGCAACTCGGGGTCGGCCTCCTCGACGGCGACGTAGTCGAGCACCGCGATCGGCTCGGCGCCCACGCAGATCACATCGTTCACGTTCATCGCGATGCAGTCGATCCCCACCGTGTCGTAGCGCCCGAGCTGCTCGGCGACGATCAGCTTGGTGCCCACGCCGTCCGTGGAGAGGGCCAGGCCGGTGTCGCCGGCCAGGCGCAGCACGTTGGCGTAGTGGCCCGACCCCAGCACCGCGCGGCTCGGGCGACCGATGTCGATCGTGCGCAGCACATCGACCAGCGCGGCCACCCCGCGGCCGGCCTGGTCCATGTCCACGCCGGCGCGCGCGTATGCGGAGTCGGCCATCCGCGCCATTCAACATCACTCGGCGCTCCCGTGGCCGGGGCGCGCACCCGGCCGGGGTCTAGGCGGCTTCGGTCGCCGCGTCCGGCGGTGTACGCCGCCGGCGCAGGAACAGGTAGACGACGCCCACCACGATCAGCGCCACGACCGCGTAGTCCACGTAGTGCAGCGAGTCCTTCCACTTCTCCCAGTTGTCGCCGGCCTGCTTGCCGATGAACGTGAGCATGAAGACCCACGGGATGCAGCCGATCAGCGTGAGCACCGAGAAGCGCCAGAAGGGCATCCGGGCCACGCCGGCCGGGAGGGAGATGAACGTGCGGATGATCGGCAGCATCCGGGTCACGAGCACGGTCAGGTCGCCGTGGCGCTCAAACCAGCGGTCGGCGGTGGCCAGATGGCTCGGCTTGATGTGCAGCTTGCGGCCGTGCCTCTCCAGGATGTCCACGCGGCCGTAGTAGCCGACCGCATAGGCGATCCACGAGCCCACGAGGTTGGCCACCGAGCCCACGGCCACGGCCGCCCACAGCGAGTACTGGCCGTCGGAGACGTTGAAGCCCGCGAACAGCATCGTGGCTTCGCTGGGCACGGGGATGCAGGCGGACTCCAGCGTCATCAACACGAAGACCCCGGGCAGGCCGAGCGCGTCCACGACATCCACGGCCACGTTCACGATCGGGTCCGTTATGGAGGCGATCAGGGTCGGCACGGCGAAGTAGGGTAGCTGCTCGGATCGGGCCCTTCCGGGCCCGTCACGCTCCTCCGGTCGAGGCCCGCAAGCGCATGCAAGTACCTCTCTTCGCCTCATCCCTGGACGCCTACAAGCCCCGGCTGACCGAGAAGGTCGCCGAGGTGATCGACGGCGGGCGCTACATCCTCGGCCCCGAGGTCGAGGCCTTCGAGTCCGAGTTCGCCGACTACCTGGGCGTGCGCCACTGCGTCGGCGTGGCCAACGGCACCGATGCCCTGGCGATCGCCCTGCGCGCCCTGGGCGTGGGCCCCGGCGACGAGGTGGTGCTCCCCTCCTACACCTTCTATGCAACTGCCGAGGCCACGGCGAGCGCCGGCGCGGTGCCGGTCTTCTGCGACGTCGACCCCCACACCTTCTGCGTGACCACGGAGACCGTGAAGGCCGCGATCACCCCGCGCACCAGGGCGATCATCGCGGTGCACCTGTACGGCAACGTCGCGCCGGTGGCCGAGCTGCGCGAGCTCGGCCTCCCCGTGCTGGAGGACGCCGCCCAGGCCGCCGGGGCCCGGCTTGAGGGGGCGATGGCCGGGGCGCTCGGCGACGCGGCCACCTTCTCGTTCTTTCCCTCCAAGAACCTGCCCTGCCTCGGCGACGGGGGCGCCGTGGTCACCGACGACGACGAGGTGGCCCGGCTGGCCCGGCGGCTGCGCTTCCACGGCTCCGACGACAAGCAGACCTTCCTCGAGGTCGGCTACAACTCACGCCTGGACGAGATCCAGGCAGCGGTGCTGCGCGTGCTGCTGCCCGAGCTCGACGGCTGGAACGCCGCGCGCCGGGCCGCCGCGGAGGCCTACGAGCGCCACGGGCTGGGCGAGCACGTGGCGCTGCCGGTGGCGGTGCAGGGCGCCGAGCACGTCCACCACCTGTTCGTGGTGCGCCATGCCCGGGCGGACGAGCTGGCGGGCGCCCTGAACGAGGCGGGCGTGGGCGCGCGCGCCTACTACCGGGTGCCGGTGCACCGCCAGCCTGCGATGACGGCCTTCTCCGCCGCGGGCCCGGACCTCCCGGGCACCGAGGAGGCCGCCCGTACGGGGCTGGCCCTGCCCATGGGCACCGGCCTGTCCGACGACGCCGTCCGCGAGGTGGTGTCGGCGTGCGCGTCTGGGTCGACCTGACCAACTCCCCCCACGTGCTGGTCATGCGCCCGCTGATCGATGCGATGCGCGCCGACGGGCACGAGGTGGAGGTCACCGCCCGCGACTTCGCCCAGACCCTGGAGCTATGCGAGCGCTTCGGCATGGCCCACACGGCGGTCGGACGCCACCGGGGGGGCAAGCTCGCCTCCAAGGGCCTCGGCCTGGCCTCGCGAAGCGCCGCGCTGGCGCGCTGGGCCCGCCCCAGGCGCTTCGACGTGGCCATGGGACACGGCTCCAACGACGTGACGGTGGCCGCGGCGCTGCTGCGCATCCCCAGCGCCACCGCGTTCGACTACGAGTGGGCGACGGTGCAGCACAACGTCAACTGCCGCCTGGTCCGGGCGGTGGTGGTGCCCGAGGCCATCCCGCCCCAGCGGCTGGACCGGTACGGGGCCAAGGGCAAGGTGCGGTCCTACGCGGGGCTGAAGGAGGAGTACTACCTGGCCGACTTCGAGCCCGATCGCGGCGTCCTGGAGGAGCTGGGGCTCGAGGAGGGAAAGCCCATAGTCGTGGTTCGCACCCCGCCCGCGGTCTCTCTCTACCACCGCTTCGAGACCCCGTTGTTCGCCCGCCTGCTCGACTGCCTGCGAGGCACGGCGCAGACCGTGGTGCTGCCGCGCACGCCCGCCCAGCGGGAGGAGATCGAGGCCCGCGGCGGCCTGATCGTCCCCCGTCATGCGATCGACGCCCAGAGCCTGATCGCCCTGAGCGACCTCGTGATCTCCGCCGGCGGTACCATGAACCGCGAGGCGGTGGCGCTCGGCACTCCGGTGTTCACCACCTTCGAAGGTCGTCTGGGCGCCGTCGACGAGGGGCTCCTGCGCGAGGGGCGCCTCAGGCGGCTGGGCGATCCGGAGGAGATCCGGGTCGAGAAGCGCACGTCGCACGGCGGGGACCGGATCCGCCGCGACCCCCGCGAGTTGGCCACACTGCTGCTATCCGCGCGAGAACAGTGAGAAACCGCATCACATCGTCGGTCAGCGCCCGCCGCCTGGGACAGGTGGGCGTCGACGCCTGCCTGGTCACCCTGGCCTACTACCTGGCCTTCGTCCTGCGCTTCGACTCGGGCGTCCCCGACCGCTACCACGAGCTGCTGCAGGTCACGGTGGCCTTCGTCGTGATCCTCAAGGTGTCGCTGTTCGCCGTCTTCGGCCTCTACTCCAAGCTCTGGCGGTTCGTGGACCAAGCCGACTTCGAGTCGATCGTCAAGGCGGTGATCGCCTCCTCCGCCGTGCTGATCGTCGGGCTGTTCCTGCTGCCCTTCGGCGTGGCCGACCCGCCCCGCGGGGTCATGGCCCTGGACTTCCTGCTCACCCTGGCCCTGGTGGGCGGCGCCCGCTTCGTGGTGCGCGCTGTGGTGGAGCGCCCTCTGCGCCAGCCGGGAAGGATTCGGCAGGGACGCCGAATCCTTCGAGTCCCACTCGTCCAGCGCGCCGACACCGAGGTGCTGATCGTGGGCGCCGGCAACGGCGGCCAGCAGGTCGCGCTGGAGCTTCGCCGAAACCCCGAGCTCTCCAGCGCGGTGATCGGCTTCGTGGACGACGACCAGCGCAAGCAGGGGATGCTGATCGCCGGGCACCGCGTGCACGGCACGACCGACGACCTGCCGCGGGTCCTGGACGACACGAAGCCGGACGAGGTGGTGATCGCCATCCCCTCGGCCCCCGGAGCGGTGCGCCTGAAGGTGGTCACCGCCTGCCGCGAGCGCGACATCCCGGTACGGACCCTGCCCACGGTCTTCGAGCTGCTCTCCCGCGGCCCCAACCTGCTGCGCCAGGTGCGCGAGGTCAAGGTCGAGGATGTGCTGGGCCGCGAGCCGGTGCGGGCCGAGCTCGATCGGGTGGGCGCCTACCTGCGTGACCGCGTGGTGGTGGTCACCGGCGCCGGGGGCTCGATCGGCTCCGAGCTGTGCCGCCAGATCGCCCGCGTGCGGCCCCGGCGGCTGGTGCTCGTCGATCACGCGGAGAACAACCTGTTCGAGATCCGGCGCGAGCTCGAGGAGGAGCAGCACTTCGGCTCGCTGGCCGCGGTGCTGGCCGACTGCAAGGACGCCACCCGGATGCAGGAGCTGTTCGCGGACGAGGAGCCGTCGGTGGTCTTCCACGCCGCCGCCTACAAGCACGTCGGCCTGATGGAGGAGAACCCGGTCGAGGCCGTGCGCAACAACGCGGTGGCCACCCGGATCGTGGCCGCCGCGGCCGGCGAGGCCGGGGTCGAGCGCTTCGTGCTGGTGTCCACCGACAAGGCGGTCGCGCCCGCCACCGTCATGGGCGCCTCCAAGGCGCTGGCCGAGTGGGCTGTCGAGGCCGCCCAGAACCGCTACCGTGCCACCCGCTACGCGTCCGTGCGCTTCGGCAACGTGCTGGGCTCGTCGGGGTCGGTGGTGCCGATCTTCAGGCGCCAGATCGAGGCCGGGGGGCCGGTGACGGTCACCGACGCCGAGATGACCCGCTACTTCATGACGATCCCCGAGGCGGTGCAGTTGATCATCCGCGCGGCCGACCTGGTGCCCACCCCGTCGGGGGCCCGGCGCCGGGGAGCCGCGAAGCCCCAGGGCGCCGAGGATCTCAGGGCGGCCCCCCGGCACCAGCCACGCGCCCAGATGTTCGTGCTCGAGATGGGCGACCCCGTCAAGATCGTGGAGCTGGCCCGCAACATGATCCGGCTGTCGGGCAAGGAGCCCGACGTGGACATCGCGATCGAGATCGTCGGCCGCCGGCCCGGAGAGAAGATCCACGAGGAGCTGTTCGAGCCCGGCGAGCGCCCGGAGCCGACGCCCGCCGAGCGGATCGTGGCCGCCGTACGCCCGCG
>JBBJOH010000111.1:0-5148 GCA_037720995.1 Thermoleophilaceae bacterium | reverse complement strand
CTCGAGCAGCATCGCCTCGAACTCCTGGTCGGTCTTGTCGATCTCGTCGATCAGCAGCACCACCGGCTCCTCCGCGGAGATGGCGGACAGCAGCGGGCGGGGAAGCAGGAACTCCTCGCCGAAGATGTCGTCCTTGACCTCCTGCCAGCCCGCGTCGGAGGCCTCGACCTGGATCCGCAGCAGCTGCTTGCGGTAGTTCCACTCGTACAGGGCCTTGGCCTCGTCCAGGCCCTCGTAGCACTGCAGCCGCACCAGCTTGCGCCCCGTGGCGCGCGCCAGCGCCTTGGCCAGCTCGGTCTTGCCCACGCCGGCCGGGCCCTCCACCAGCACAGGCTTGCCCAGGCGCCCGGCCAGGTAGGAGACCAGCGCGGCCGAGGAATCGGCCAGGTAGCCGGCGTCTCCCAGGGCGGCGCGAGTCTCCTCGATCGACTGGAGCTCGCTGACCATCGACCGGAGGATAGGAGCCCGGAGCTATAGCGTTCAGGCCGCGTGTTGACGCTTCTCGCCCAAGGGATGCCGGGCCTCACCCAGGACGGCCCCGCCGACCTCCAGCGGCTGCTGAAGATGTTCTACGTGCTCTTCGGGGCGGGGGCGCTCATCTCGCTCGCCGGCTACGGCATCCCCTCGAAGGCCCTGCAGATCGTGGGCATCGCCCTGATCTTCCTGTCCACCGGCGTATTCGTGGCGGCGATCGGAGCCTTCGGATGAGATTCTCGGTGCGGCGCTCCTATTGCGCCCGCTGAGCAATACTGCGGGCATGGCCCAAGAACCGTTCACCGGCCCCGATGAGCCCCGGCCCCCGCGCCGCCAGCGCAAGCGCAGCGCCGCAGACGGCATCCGTGCCAAGGAGTTTCCGCCGGCGATGCGGGGCTATGACCGGGCGGCGGTCGACTCGTGGCGCGACGAGATGGTCGAGCTGGTCGAGCGCCTGGAGGAACAGCTCCCCCGCGACGCGGCCGTCAAGCGCGCTCTGGAGGAGGTCGGTCAGGAGACCGCGGCCATCCTGCAGCGTGCCCATGAGGCGGCCGACGAGATCGCGTCGCGGTCCCGCTCGCAGGCCGAAGGTCGCCTCCAGCGCGCCGAGCGCGAAGCCGAGACCACCGTCTCGGAGGCCGAGGCCAGGGTCGGCGAGCTGGACGCGAGCTACCGGTCTGTGTGGGAGGAGCGCCAGCGGCTGCTGGAGGAGATGCGCCAGCTGGCCGACGATGTCCTGGGCGTGGCCGACGACGCCTCCGAGCGCCTCGACGGACCGCAGGACCGCGACCCGGTGACTTCCGAGACCGGCGAGTCAGAAGCGTCCGACGAGCCGACCGAGGAGACGCCCGTGGTCGACGGCGAAGCGCCGGTCTTGGACACATCCCCGGCTTCGGCGAGCCCGGTGACCCCGGAGCCCCCCGGCAGCGCGTCCCAGCCGAGGAGCGGGTCGGGACCACGTGGAGGCCCCGCCGAGCGCCACTAGTCTCTGAGCCTCACTCGTTCTCGTTGGAGGAGGCTGCATGGCCGAGGTAGCGGAGGCAGAGGTTCAGTCGGGTCTCGAGGGCGTCGTCGCCTTCGCGACCGGGATCGCCGAGCCGGACAGGGGAGGCGGCTCGCTGCGCTACCGGGGCGTCGACATCGAGGATCTGGTCGGCAAGGTGCCCTTCGAGAAGGTGTGGGGCCTGCTGGTGGACGGCACCTTCGAGAAGGGGCTGCCGCCGGCCGTGCCCCACGGGCTGACCGTGCGCTCGGGCGATCCCCGTACCGACCTCCAGGCTTCCCTGGCCGTGCTTGGCTCCCAATGGGGCCTTGAGCCGGTGATCGACATCGATGACGACACGGCGCGCGAGCAGCTCGCCCAGGTCTCTGTCATGGGGCTCTCCTTCGTGGCCCAGTCCGCCCGCGGCATCGGTCGGCCGCCGGTGCCCCAGACCGAGGTCGACAAGGCAAGGTCGATTCCCGAGCGCTTCCTCACCCGCTGGCACGGGGAGGCCGACCCCGATCACGTCAAGGCCATCGACGCGTACTGGATCTCCGCCGCCGAGCACGGCATGAACGCCTCCACCTTCACGGCCCGCGTGATCACCTCCACGGGCGCCGACGTGGCCGCCGCCCTCTCGGGCGCCGTGGGTGCCCTGTCGGGGCCGCTGCACGGAGGAGCGCCGTCACGGGTGCTGTCCATGCTCGACGGCGTCGAGGAGCGTGGTGACGCCGATGCCTGGGTCAAGGAGGCACTGGACTCCGGCGAGCGGCTGATGGGCTTCGGCCACCGGGTGTACCGCGCCGAGGACCCGCGCGCCCGGGTGCTGCGCGAGACGGCGCGTGAGCTCGGCGCCCCGCGCCTGGAGGCCGCCGAAGCGCTCGAGGAGGCCGCGCTGGCCGAGCTCAAGGCCCGCAAGCCCGACCGCGTTCTGGCCACCAACGTCGAGTTCTGGTCCGCGGTGGTGCTCGACTTCGCCGAGGTGCCCCCCAACCTGTTCACCCCGCTGTTCGCCTCCGCGCGGGTGGGCGGCTGGGCCGCGCACATCCTCGAGCAGAAGCGCGAGGGCCGGCTGATCCGGCCCACGGCGAAGTACGTGGGCCCCGGTCCGCGGACGGTCTCCGAGGTCGAGGGCGCCTGAGCCTGATTCACGCCAAGAGAAAACGGCCGGCCTCGAGACCGGCCGTCTCGTTCGGCGGGAGGGAGGTCGAGAGACGCCGGTCACGGGCGGATGCCCGTGTCGAGAGCCGCTCTGAGGCTCCTATCGGTCGCTCGCGCGGCGGCCTTGAGGGCCACCGCCATACTCGGGCCATGGCCCGGGAGGAGTTGACCGACGCGCGCAAGCGCCTGGTGCTCGTGGCCTGCATCATGGGCTCCGCGGTGGTCACCGTCGATTCGACCGTGGTCAACGTCGCCCTGCCCGCCATCAGGGACGATCTCGGCGGCGGCTTCGCGGGCCAGCAGTGGGTGGCCAATGGCTACCTGGTCACGCTGGCCTCGCTGATCCTGGTCGGCGGCTCGCTGGGCGATGCCCTGGGCGAGCGCCGCGTGTTCTCCGCCGGGGTGATCGGGTTCGGGCTGACATCGCTGCTGTGTGCGGTGGCGCCGACCATCGAGGTGCTGGTCCTCGCCCGTGCGCTCCAGGGAGTCAGCGGAGCTCTGCTCACGCCGGCGGCGCTGGCCGTGATCGTGGCCGTCTTCGGTCGCGACGAGCGCGGCAAGGCGGTCGGGTCGTGGACCGCCTGGTCGGCGATCGGGGTCGTGCTGGGTCCGCTGATCGGCGGCCAGCTGGTGGATTCGGCGTCGTGGCGGTGGATCTTCGCGCTGAACGTGCCGCTGGTGCTGGCCACGGTGGTCCTGATCGCCCGGGTCGTCCCCGAGGGTCGGGGCGGCGGGGCGAGGTCGCGCGTCGACATCATCGGCGGAGCGCTGTGCGCGCTTGGCCTGGCCGCCCTGACCTTCGGCCTGGTGCGAGCGCCGGACGCGGGCCTGGGCCATCCCACCGTGGCGCTGCCGTTGGTCGCCTCGGTGGCGTTGCTCGCCGGGTTCCTCGTCCACGAGCGGCGCACCGAGAACCCGATGCTGCCGCTCCAGTTGTTCGGCAACCGCAACTTCGCGGTGGGCAACGTGCAGACGCTGGCGATGTACGCGGGGCTGTCGCTGCTGTTCTTCTTCCTGGTCCTCTTTCTCCAGCAGGCCGCCGGCTACACCGCCGTGGAGGCCGGGCTGTCTTCACTACCGGTCACGATCGTCATGTTCCTGACCTCACCCCGGTTCGGGGCGCTGGCCGACCGATACGGGCCGCGCCTGCTGATGGGGATCGGCCCGCTCGTGGCCGCGACCGGGCTCGGTCTGCTGACCACCGTGGGCGCCGAGGTGGACTACGTCACCGATCTGCTCGGACCGCTGCTCGTGTTCGCCGTCGGCCTCTCCATGACCGTGGCGCCGCTGACCGCAGCGGTACTGGCCTCGGCCGACGAAGGCAATGCGGGCACGGCCAGCGGCGTGAACAACGCGATAGCACGCACCGCTGGTCTGCTCGGGATAGCGATCGTGGGGGCCGTCGTGGCGGCGCGCTACGGCTCGCGCGCCGACGCATCGGTCGGCGCCTTCCACCTGGCCATGGGCATCTCCGCCGCCCTGGTGGCCATCGGCGGACTGGCGGGGCTGGTCGGCATCGAGAACCCGCAGCGGAAGGTGGCCGCCGCCGAGTGTCCCGCCGGGCACCTGGCCGGCGCGCCGACCGAGGCGGCTCGCATCAGCGCGGACGAGGAGGATCCCGCGGTCGCGGCGGTCCGCTAGGAGGCAGGGCCGCCGTCTCGTCGTCGCCCCGGTGCAGCGGCTCGGTCGCGTCGTCGACCCGGCGCTCGGTCTCGTCGTCGTCCCGGTGCAGCGGCTCGGTCTCGTCGTCACGGCCCAGGGACACGGTCTCGTCGCCATCCTGCCCCGGAGGAGGAGCCGGGGCACGCGAGGCCGGGGGCGGGGCGACGTCATCCGGGGGACGGCGCGCCCGCTCACGCAGCCCGGCCGCAGCCAGCAGGGCTGTGCAGGCCAGGGCGAGCACGCTCTGGCCCAGTGGCCGGTCGAGCACCCGCACCACGATCAGCAGCGCGTACCAGGCGGCGGCCAGGATCAGAACAGTGCCATCGCCGAGGGGTAGATGGAAGCGCCGTCCCGCTGCCCGGGCACGCAGCAGTGCGATCACGCCCAGGCCCGTGAGCACCATGGCCGCCTCGACCATCGAGAACGGTCCGAAGGTGCTGACTATCAGCAGCGATGCGGCCACGGCCGCCACCTTCTGCTCGAAGCCGAGCCTGCGCCAGAGGTAGGCCATCGCGGCGGCTAGCTCCGGGCGGGTCGGGCCACGGGGCCAAGCGTACGCAAGCGGTCCCTAATCGATCGGGATGTCCTCGACCTCGGGCTGGGCCGGCGGCCGGTCGAGGCGCTCCAGGTACCAGTCGATGAGCGAGCGCAGCGTGAGCAGCATCTCGCGGACCATGGCCGTCGTCCGTTCCTGCAGCTCCACCGGCGCGTTGCGGCGCAGAGTGTCCAGCAGCACGAACAGGGCGGAGAGGTCCGGCGGCCCACCCGACGCCGAGCGCGGCGGTGCCCCGGGCGGCGTCCAGCCGTGCTCCTCCTCGGCCCGGTGCGCCTCCCACGTCCGGGTCGCCCGATCGAACTCGTGGCGCGCC
>JBBJOH010000110.1:0-5160 GCA_037720995.1 Thermoleophilaceae bacterium | reverse complement strand
ACGGCCAGATGATCGACGAGATCGGCCGTGACGAGCTGATCTCCGCCGTCGCGCGTGCAGCGCTGCTGGGGGCGCGCGGGAACAGCGGGGTGATCCTCTCCCAGATCGTGCGGGGAGCGGCGGAGGAGCTGGCGTCCAGGCCCGGGGAGCTGGTGGATCCCGTCCTGGTGGCCGCCGCCTTTGCGCGTGCCGCCGACGCCGCCTACGGATCGGTGCGCGACCCAGCCGAGGGAACCATGCTCACAGCCATCCGCGCCATGGCCCACCGGGCAGCCCAGGACCTGGCCCACATGCCCACGCCGCGGCTGGGGGCCGAGGCCTCGCCCCACGAGCAGGACGAGTTGATCGCAGGGGTGCTCGAGCGGGCCCTGGATGCCGCTAACGAGGCGGTGGAGCGTAGCCCCGAGCAACTGGCCGTGCTCAGGGAGGCGGGCGTGGTCGACGCCGGTGCCTACGGCCTGACGGTCATCCTCGCCGGCGTGGTGGCCGCCCTGCGCGGCGAGGCGCCCGAGTTGGCCCATCGCGGGGCCCCGGCGGGCGCCACCACCTTGCCCGAGCATGAATCGAGCACCTTTCGCTACTGCACGAACTTCGCCGTGACCGGCAGGTCGCTGCGGGGCCAGTCCTTCGTGTCGGGTCTCGAGCGGCTCGGCGACAGCGTGCTGGTGGTGGGCGACGAGCGCACGCTGCGCGTGCACGTCCACACCGATGAGCCCGAGGCCGCCGTCGCGATCTTCGCGGCGGTGGGCGAGGTGTCACGGCTCGACGTGGCCGACATGCGCGAGCAGGTGGCCGACCGCAGCGCCCGGCTGGGCGGGGGAAACCGACTGGGCGACGGGGACGGGCCGGGCGACACCGCCCAAGCGGCGTGCGCCGCGGTCGCTGTGGTCAGCGGGGCCGGCGTGAAGCGCCTGTACCGGGAGCTGGGTGCCTTCGTGGTGGACGGTGATCCGACGATGAACCCGTCGACCTCTGAGCTGCTGGCCGGCATCCGCGCCGCCGGAGGCGCCGAGGCGATCCTCCTTCCCAACAGCCCCAACGTGATCATGGCCGCCGAGCGCGCCGCCGAGCTGTCCGATGTCCCCACACGGGTCGTCGCGACCGGGGCCCAGCAGGAGGGCCTGGCCGCCCTCCTTGCCTTTGACCCCAGCCGCCCGGCGCGGGAGAATGCCGATGCCCTCGTCCGGGCGACGCACGGCCTGCTGCTGGGCGGAGTGGCCGCATCGGCGCGCGATGACCCGCAGGGGCGCTTCGGGATCGGAGACGCCGTGGGCTACCGCGGAGACGAGCTGGTGGCCTGGGGCGAGCCGGAGCTCACGCTGCACACGACGCTGGCGGCCGTGACCGAGCAAGCGGAGCTCGTCACCTGCATCGTCGGGGCCGGGGCCCCGCTGGACGCAGAAGCAGTGGAGCGCGCGGTTCCCGATGGGGTCGAGCTGGAGCTCCACGACGGCGGTCAACCCGCATGGTGGTGGCTGCTGTGCGCGGAATAGATGCCCGCGACGGATCCGTTCAGTTTTCGAGCATCTGACGGCACGCAGCGCGCCCGGAGGTTCCGTGACAGTGAGCGTTCAGTTTTCGAGCATCTGACGGCAGGCAAGCGGCCCGGGGCGTTGCGTGACGCTGAGTGCTCAAGCGCGGAGGGCTCTCTGTCGTCACGCGGTCCCGTCGAGTCACGCCATCCCGCTCCGCGGCCCTCGGCGGGCCGTCTGACGGCACGCGGCCCAGCCGAGCAGCGTCATCCCGCGCAGCGGCCCTACTTCCGAGATCAATGGCAGTCGATATCAGGGGATAAAGATGGGCGCATGCCCCCCGAACCGGCATCCATGCCGGATTTGTAAACGGCCTGGCTCCGTCCCAGCACCGGAGCTCGTGCCACCACTACCAGGTCCGGGCCGGGCCGCTGCCGTCCGCCGCGAGGTCTAATCACCAGTCATCGCCACCGGCTTCGCCAGCACCGATGAGCTGACCCCCAGCGAGCTGAGGGGGGCCGGCCTGCGTTCGATCCCGCGCCCCAGCCTGCTGGCCGGGCCGGTGGAGGCGAAGGGAAAGACCGCCCAGGGCCTGGAGACGCTGGGCATCGTGACCCACGGCGACCTGATCGAGCACCTGCCCTTCACCCATCGCGACCGCCGCGATGCGCGCACGATCGCGTCGCTCGGCGTGGGTGAGGAGGCGACGGTCGCGGTCGCGGTGCGCTCGATCGCGGTCAAGCCGATGCGCGACCGCAGGCGGAAGCGCGTGGAGGCCAAAGTGTTCGACCAGACCGCGCCGATGGTGGCGATCTGGTGGAACCAACCGTGGGTGGCGCGCGAGCTGGGGGAGGGCTCGCAGGTGGTTCTGCACGGAAAGCTCAAGGGGCGCAATCAGTTTCACGTGGCCGAGCACGAGCTGATCGGAACCGGCGGCCCCGCGGGGCACAGCGTCGGCCTCGTACCCGTGCATCCGGCCACCTACGGGCTGACCGCCGCCACGCTGCGCAAGCTGATCTGGGACGACTACGGGCTGATCCGCCACGTCGCCGAGCCCCTGCCCTCGGCGCTGCTCGTGGCCGAACGGCTGGCCGACCGCCCGGCCGCGTTGGCGGCCACCCACTTCCCGGACTCCGAGGAGGAGGAGGCCGGCGCCCGCCGGCGCCTGGCCTTCGAGGAGCTCTTCCTCTCCCAGCTGGCGGTGGCGGGGCGCCGGCGCGCTCGGGGCGAAGGGCGCAGGGCGCGGGGGCTGCAGGGCGACGGAGAGCTCGCCGCGGGGTGGCGGGCCGGTCTGCCCTTCGAGCTCACCGGCGATCAAGAGGGGGCGTGCGCGGAGATCGACTCTGACCTCCGGCAGGGCGTGCCGATGCAGCGCCTGCTGATGGGAGAGGTCGGGTCGGGCAAGACCGCGGTGGCGCTGCACGCCATGCTGCGGGCCCTCGACGCCGGAGGGCAGGCCGCGCTGATGGCCCCGACCGAGACGCTGGCCGAGCAGCACCTGATCACCCTGGACCGCCTGCTCGGCGGGCTGGTCCCCGTGGAGCTGCTCACTGGATCGGTCACCGCCGGGCGCCGTCGCGACCTGCTGGCCCGCCTCGCGTCGGGTGAGCTGTCGTTGGTGGTGGGCACCCATGCCTTGATCGAAGAGCCGGTGCGCTTTCGTTCGCTCGACGTGTGCGTGGTCGACGAGCAGCACCGCTTCGGCGTGCGCCAGCGCGCGGCGCTGGACGCCAAGGCCCCCGCGGGCCTGGTGCCCCACGCGCTGCACATGACCGCGACGCCTATACCGCGCACCCTGGCCATGACCGCCTACGGGGACCTCGAGACCACCGTGCTCCGTCAGCTTCCGGCCGGGCGGCGACCGGTGGAGACCCACGTCGTGGACGGCGCCGCCGCTCGCGCTCGCGCGCGGGCATACGAGCGGGTGCGCGAAGAGATCGCCAAGGGGCGCCAGTGCTTCGTCGTGTGCCCGTTGGTCGCTGAGTCCGAGACGCTGCAGGCCCGAGCGGCGACCGCGGAGGCGCAGCGGCTGCGCGAGACCGAGTTCGCGGCCCAGCGGGTCGGGCTCATCCACGGCCAGATGTCCACCGCCGACAAGCAGGAGGCGATGCGCGCCTTCGCGGCCGGCGAGGCCGATGTCCTGGTGGCCACGAGCGTGATCGAGGTCGGCATCGACGTGCCCAACGCCACCGTGATGCTGATCGAGGCGGCTGAGCGCTACGGGCTCTCGCAGCTGCACCAGCTCCGCGGCCGGGTGGGCCGGGGCGAGCACGCGTCGGTGTGCATCCTCTTCGGGAATCCCAAGCTGCCCCGGCTGGAGGCGATCGCCCGCGAGGGCGACGGGTTTGCGCTGGCCGAGGTGGACCTGGACCTGCGCGGGGCGGGGGAGGTGCTGGGCACCCGCCAGAGCGGCCTGCCCGAGCTCCGCGCGGCGCGCCTGCCCGAGGACCAGGCGCTGCTGGAGCGGGCGCGCGCGCATGCCGATGCGCTGATCGCCTCCGATCCCCGGCTGGAGGCACCGGAGCACGCTCTGTTGCGAGGCGCGGTGATCGAGCGTTTCGGCTCCGACCTCGATCCCATACCCGCGTGAGGGTCGTAGCCGGCACGCACCGCGGCCGCCGGCTGCGCCTCCCTCCGGGCTCGGGCACCAGGCCGACGGCCGATCGGGTCCGCGAAGCGCTGTTCTCGATGCTCGCCGACGTCACGGGGGCAAGGGTGCTGGACCTGTTCGCGGGCTCGGGGGCCCTGGGCATCGAGGCCCTCTCGCGGGGGGCGCAAAGCGCGGTGTTCGTGGAGAGCTCGCGGTCGGCGGCCGAGGCGGTAGAGCGCAATCTCCGAGACCTCGGCCTGGACGGGTCCGTGTACCGCCGCGATGCCCTCGCCTACCTGCGTGGCGCCGACGGGCGCCCGGGCTTCGACCTCGTCTTCCTCGACCCCCCCTATGATTGCGCCCCTTCCCTGAGCGCCCCTCTGGCCGAGCTGGTGCCCGCCGTTCTCGCCGACCGAGCCGTGATCGTGACCGAATCCCACAACCGCACCCCGCTGGAGCTCCCCTTCCCTGCGGCGAGGGAGCGCACCTACGGCGACACCCGGCTCGTGATTTACCGCTGTGATGTCTAAGAACGGCGGGACAGCCGTGCTGCCGGGGTCCTACGATCCGGTCACGCTCGGCCACCTCGACATCATCGGTCGCGCCTCCGAGGTCTTCGACAACGTGATCGTGGGGGTTGTCGACCTCCCGATCCGCAAGGCGAAGACCGTCTTCACCGCCGAGGAGCGAGCAGGATTCATCGAGGCCGAGGTCACCCAACTGGGCAATGTGCAGGTGAAGCCCTTTGGCAACCTGCTCGTCGACTTCGCTCGCGAGAATGGGGCCAAGGCGATCGTCAAGGGGCTTCGGGCCATCTCGGACTTCGAATACGAGTTCGAGATGAACCAGCTGAACCGGAAGCTGGCTCCGGACATCGAGAGCATGTACCTGATGTCGGCACCACAGTTCAGCTTCCTCTCGTCGAGCGGCGTCAAGGAACTTGCAACATTCGGTGGTGACCTCACCGGTCTCGTGCCCCCCGCTGTAGCCTCCCGTTTGCAGGAAGCTTTGAAGCGCTAGCGAACTGAGGTCCGAACCAATGGACGTTCTCGTACTTATCGACAAGCTGGACGACACCGTCCACAACGCCAAGCCCGT
>JBBJOH010000109.1:0-5180 GCA_037720995.1 Thermoleophilaceae bacterium | reverse complement strand
GGCCACGGCGGCGTCGAAGGTGCCGATCGAGCCGGGGGCCGCCGGCAGTGCGGCCACGAAGTTGGTCAGCCCGACCAGGTAGAACGCTCCCGAGATGCTGAAGTCCAGCGCCACGGCCCGCGCGACAGCCAGGTAGACGCTGCCCTCGATGCACCACAGCACCACGGTCCCGGCCAGCAGCGGGAGGCCATGCTTGCCCCACAGCGCCCGCGGAGCGCCGGCCAGCGGACGTGCGTGATCGCGCACACGGTCCAGCAGGCCGCGGTTCTTGAGCACCACGAGCGCTGCCGCACCGACGGCCGCCAGGACGACCAGGCCGGCGACGAGCACCACCGGGTGGGCGAAGGTCTGGTCGGGCAGCACGTGGCCCTTCAGCACGGCGTAGCCCACGATCAGGAACATGGCGGCCAGCACCATCAGGTCCATCACGCGCTCCGCCACGATCGTGCCCAGCAGCGTGCGCTTGCCCGCCTTGACGCGCTGGTCGAGGAGCACCACGCGCAGCAGCTCGCCCGCGCGCGCGGGCAACACGTTGTTGCCCATGTAGCCCACGGTGGTGAGCGCGTAGCAGTCGACCCGCGAGGCATGGACCCCGGTGAGCTCGAGGATGCGGTGCCAGCGCTCCGCCCGCACCACCGTGGCGAGCCCGTACAGCGCGGCGGCGGCGCCCATCCAGCCGAGCGCCCCGCTCGTGTGCGGGAGGGTTGGGGCCTCCTGGTGGGACGCCCACCAGACGACCGCGGCGAGGGCGATCACGGAGAAGACGACCTGAAATAGCGCGAAGCGTCTGTTCATCGGTCTCAAGTGCTCGGCGCGCCGGATCTCCTCCGCATCCGGCGCGGGGCGCTGGGAGACCCTACGTGGACCAGCGGGTGAAGAGGCGTGCGGAGCGAACGGAAGTCAAACCTCCGCCAAGATCGAGAAGGTAGCAGGCGCATCGGCCGCTTCCACGTTCTCTTTCCGCTCGGCGAGCCGAGGCGCCGGCCCCCGGAGCCAGCCACTACCCTGCCCGCGATGATGGCTCGCTTCCTGGCCGCCGCGGCGTGTGGCGCCGCCCTCGCCCTGGCGGCCTGCGGCGGCAGCGACTCGCCGGCCAAGTCCCCAGCGTCGGGCAAGCCGCCGGACCCCAACGACAAGCGCGCGGTCGCCTTCGCCTGCCTGCGAGACGACAAGCAGCTGCCCGTCCGCATGGTCGGCGACAAGTCGATCCAGGTCGGCGATCGCGGCGGCCCGCGCCTGGAGTTCTTCGTCTCCAGCGGAGAGGCGGAGGGACGTCAGTTCGACGGCAACGCCCAGGGAGCGGAGCAGATCGGAGCGGCGCTGCTGTACATCAACCGCGGCAGCGAGGACCAGCTGAAGCTGGTCGAGGAGTGCCTCGACGACCAGTAGGCGCCGGCTTCGCCGGTCCTCCTGCTCGCTCCTAGGTTCCGCCCATCTTCAGCAGCCGGCCGCCCTGGACCTCGAAGACATCGACCTTGTTGGCGCCCTTCTTGAACGATGTCTGGGGCACCAGCACGCCCATCAACTCGTCGCCGCCGGTGGCCAGCCGGAACGTGTTGCCCACCGCCCGGACCGTCCCGTTGACCGATACGGCGATGTCCTTGGGTGGGCCGCCGCCGCCTGACACCCGACCGGTGACCCAGATCGGAATCGTGGTGCCCTCCGGATCGACGTCGGCGTAGGCGCCCGGCTCGGACAGCCTCGCCTTGGACTGCGAGCTTCCCGCGGACCGGGCCGGCCGGCCGAGCAGCTGCTGGTTGGGGCCGATCCGATAGAAGCGGTCGCCGATCGCTCCCTCGCCGAACTTGTCGATCCGGCGGTCGATGGCCGCCTGCTTGAGCTGGGCGAAGCGCGCCTCGGGCATCCGGATCCAGCCGCTCAGGTCGCGCCGGAGCATCTTGAACTCGGTGCGGTCGCGCACCGCCTCGGAGAAGGCCGACTTGCCGTCCATCTTCGCCGGCGACTTGATGTCCAGGATGTCGAGGATCGTCGGGAGGATGTCGGTGGTCTCCACGACCGCCTGGTTGACCTTGCCCCTCTCCTGATTGGGCGCCTTGATGAACAGCGGCACGGGGGCGATCTCGTCGACGTTTCTCTCGTTGGCCTTGCGGCGGTCGAACTGGCCCTTGCGGAACGAGACGCCGTGGTCGGCGGCGACCACCACCATCGACTTCTCCCACATGCCCTCCTTCTTGAGGCGGGCGATCAGCTCCTGGACCTCGAGGTCGGCGAAGCCGAGCTGCAGCAGGTGACGCTGCTGGAGCACGTCGACCTGCCCCTGGTCGCGATAGCTCTGACGCGAGATGCCGGGGATGGGCTCGGTGGCCACGCGCCGGTACTGGCGGCCGTCGGGCAGGTACTGCCAGGGCACGTGGGGCAGCAGCACATGCTTGAAGTTCAGTGCCGGGCGCCTGGTGTCGCGGATCGACTGGATCCAGGCGTCCAGGCGCTTGTTGCGGCTGCCCTGGAGGTTGCCCTTGGTGTCGGGCTTGTCGCTGCCGGCGCTCGAGTCGTCTTTGCCCTCGCCGCCGCCGGCTCCAGGCTCGCCGCCGGCTCCAGATTCGCCGCCGGCTCCCGCCCCGGCGCCGCCGGAGCCTCCCCCGGACCCACCGCCGAAGTCGCCCCACGTCTCGGAGACCGAGGCCAGGCCCTTCTCGATCCCCGGGGGGGCGACCATGTGCTTGTAGACCAGGCTGAGGTCGTTGGTCATCGACTTCATCCGGTCCACGAACGGCTCCTCCAGGCGCACGTCCTTGCACAGCTTCCGCGGACAGACCGTGGTGGCCTCCTCGCTCACGTTCATCCTGTGGCTCTTGCCGAGGATCGCGAATATGGAGTTGGGATGGTCCGCGGGTGTGGGCAGGCGCTTTTCCTTCACCGGGTAGTCGCCGTCCATGATCGCCGGCCATGCCCTGGTGGTCGAGTCATAGATCGAGTGGGTGTTGGGAAACCAGGTGCCCTTGCTCGCCAGCTCCGCGAAGCCTGGATAGCGTTTGGCGTCGAGCTTCCCGTCGCGGGTCATCAGGTCGATCACGGGGAGCTCGTCCATGCCCAAGAAGACGATCGGCGCCCGCGAGCCCCCGGATGCCGACTTTGCCTCGGCGTCGCCCTGGATGGTGAGCTTGTGCACGGGCGAGATGAAGAGGAACAGCACCAGGAAGACCAGCGGCGCGGGCGTGAGCACGCTCAAGAACGAGCGCATCGGCTCGGCACGGGTGTAGAGAAAGGCCACCGCCACGCCTATCAGCAGCGGGACCAGGATCAGCACGGCGTCGCCCGCGTCCACCGCATTCTTCAAGGGCGGAAGGATCACCAGGCCGAGCAGCACGGCGATGTAGACCAGGTGGAGCACGTCGCCAGCGGTCCGGGACGCCAGCCCCACGAGCAGCTCGATCGCGAACAGCACGACGGGCGGCACGATCACCACCAGCAGGGCGAAGCTGATGATGTCCCACGGCGCCGAGCCGCGCGCGGCGAAGAACTCCGGGTTCTTGCCGAGCAGGTCGAACAGCGGTTGCGCCAGAGCGAACGTGCTCAGCGCGGCGATGTGCCCGAACGCGAAGAGGTTGCTGGGGCGCCAGTGCTTCTTGGGCGCCTCGGTGCCCTGGTCGTCGGGGCCGGCGGCCTCGCGGCCGCTCATCAGTCCTCCGCCGGGAGCGCGAGCGGTGCGCCCTGGCCCTTGGGCCGGGCGTAGTAGAGCAGCCGCGTGCCCGACGCCAGCCGCTCGCGGCGCTCGACGTCGAAGGAGTCCCACAGCACCCGCTCGAAGTTGCCCCGCTCGTAGTCGGTGTGCAGGCCCTCGCGCTTGCCGCTCAGCAGCTTCTGGACCATCGGATCCTCGTGGGTGGGGAACTCGATCACCAGGGACGTCTCGAGCGACGCGAGCCAGTCGATGAACTCGGCCACGGGGACGTTTGCGGTGATCGTGGTGTGGTGGATCAGCGCGAGCGCGAGCACCAGGTCGGGCACCCCGCGGCCGGCGAGGTCGCGACGCTCGGTCCCGCGCCAGCCGAGGTTCGGCGACTGGTCGGCCAGGTTCATCGTCAGCGTGAGGATGTTCTCTGCCCCCTCGTCGCGCAGCGTGCGGTAGAGCAGCTCCATCGGGCCCTGGTCGGCGTCGAGCGCCAGCACGTAGTCCGAGCCCTCGGCGGCTATCCGCGAGTAGCGGCCGTTGTTGGCCCCGATGTCCCAAGTCATCGGCCAGCGTTGGGAGGTGGCCACCTCGCGCACGAACTCGTCCTTGCGCTGCGCGTCGGCGTCGGAGTAGCTGTTGCGCTCGCCGTAGGCCACCCAGACGCCCTGTGGCGGGTTCCACTGGAGGCGGCCCACCACCTTGCGCATCTTGCGGACCTGGGCCAGCAGGATCTCCGACTGCATGTTGGCCCGTTTCAGCTCGCCCTTGACCTCGGCGGCGCGGTCGGCGTACTTGGCCTCCAGCCGGGCGTGCAGGAAGACGCTGGTGGTGAAGCCCTTGCGGAAGCGGTCGCGGAAAGAGGAGAGATCGCGCATCTGCGTGGGCGGGATGCCGTCGATCTGACCGCGCAACAGGCCGTGGTAGGGCACGTCCTTGACCGCCTGGAGCATCAACGGATAGAGGAAGAGCATGCAGAACTGGCGGTAGCCGACCCACCCTTCGCCTTCACGCCGGCGCTCGAACGACCCCACATCCACGAACACCGGCTTGCTGCCCTTGAACTGGACGTTGTAGGACGACGCATCCTTCAGGGTGAGCCCCTCCTTCAACGACGCCTCGAGCAGATCGAGTTGCAGGAGCGCGGCGTCCTTGAGCATCGAGAACGGCCACTCGTACGGGTAGGAGACGAACGGGATGCGCTCGTGCTTGAGCACGCCCGCGCGCTCGTGCACGAGCAGGTTGGGCTGGGAGTCGGCCTCCTCGACGAGCTCCGTCTTGACGAGCCGACCATCGGCCTGCGCAGACTCGAAGACCTTGGTGGCCTTCAGCGCCTCGAAGTCGGCGAGCCCGTCCCGCGAGAGGGCGCGGTACACCGCACCGTCGGCGTAGAAGATCCGGCTCTCCGGATCCCTGAAGGAGCCGGACTCGACATCGAAGCCGGAGTCGTTTTTCGTGAGCGGAGCGTTCATGGAGACGTGACGGGCAAACGGCCCAAGCGGCACGCGCGCCATGGAACTGTTAAACGGCCATCCCCTCATCAAAGAAG
>JBBJOH010000108.1:0-5193 GCA_037720995.1 Thermoleophilaceae bacterium | reverse complement strand
TCTCCAGCGTGCGGTCGCCCGAGCCGCCGTCGGCGACCAGCAGCTCGAACCGGCCGGGGAGCGCTCGCAGGTGGTCGAGGGTCCCCGGCAGCTGCGCTTCCTCGTCGTAGGTGGGCACGATGACCGAGACCAGCGGACCGTCCTCGTCCGGCCCGGGCGCAATCGGGCGCCCCGCGGGGCGCAGCGCTCGTGCGACTTCGGCCGGGACGCGGGGATCCTCCAGCGCCGCCCGGGCGTCGGCGGGGACGTCGAGGTCGCGCTCCTCGCCGAGCAGGGCGGTGCGCAGTCCCCCCGCGCGTGCCAGCGCCAGGCTGCGCTCAAGGACGTCGGGCCCACCCCACGCGTCCCCGAGCGCGAACAGCTCCGGGGCCGGGCGGCGCAGGCCGACGAGGTAGTAGCCGCCGTCGGCGGCGGGTCCGAAGCACACGTCGACGCCGCCGTCGAGCGCGGCCAGCGCGGCGCGCGCGTGCTCGGCGGCAAGCGCCGGCAGGTCGGTGCCCGCCACCAGCAGCGGGCCCGGTCGGGCCGCCATCACACGCCCGGTGGCGCCGGCCAGGCGGTCACCCAGGTCCCCGCTCGCGTCGGGGATCAGGGTCACCCCGGGACCGACCAGGTCACGCAGCTCGCCCTCCGCGTCGGCCGGCGCGAAGGCCACATAGGCCCCGCCGGGAGCGGCGGCGGCCCGGGCCCATCGCGCCGCCGTTCCGACCAGGGCGGCCTGCAGCGCGGCGCAGCCCTCGGGCCCCAGCAGCGGCTCGAGCCGGGTCTTGACCGTGCCCGGTCGGGGAGCCTTTGCCATCACCAGCGCGGAGGTCATACGGCGCAGCGGAACGCCTCGGGCAGGCTCCCGTCGCGGCGGCGCAGCTCCAAGAAGCGCGCGATCACCTGCCGCTTGGCCCTGTCCAGCGGCACCTCCCCGGAGGCGACCAGGAAGTCCGGGCTGGAGGCGAGGTCCGCGCCCACCGGGTGCCAGTGCACGCCGTCGGCGGTCACCGTGAGCTCGGGCACCATCACCGCGTCTGAGACCTGCGTCGCGTCCTGTACATCCGCGGCGAAGCCGCGCTGGACCAGCGGGCGAATGGCGAAGTCCTCGCCGGTCACCCCGATGCCGGCGAGCACGCCACGCAGTGCCTCGACCTCGTCGCGGTTGTCGGGCGTCTCGGTCATCGCGACGCGCAGGGGGAGGCCCAGCTCGCGCGCATAGGCGATCCCCTCCATCGCCTTCGACCACGAGCCCTCGCCCCGCCAGCGGTCGTGGGTCGGCGCCCGCGCGCCGTCGAGCGAGCTCTGCAGCGTGAGCCCCTCGCCGTGCGCCAGCCGCTCCAGTCCGCGTGCACGGCGGCCGGTGAACAGCATCGCGTTGGTGAGCACCACGGTCGGCAGCCGCTCGCCGGCGTACTCGAGCATGTCGAATATCTCCGGGTGCACGAACGGCTCGCCGCCGGTCACGTACAGCTCGGCGAAGCCCTCGGCGACCGCCTCGTCCACCAGCGCCGTGAAGCGCTCCAGGGTCAGCGCCCGCGGGTCGGCACCGGGGGAGGAGGCGACCACGCAGTAGGAGCAGGCGAGGTTGCAGTGGAAGTTGGTGTAGACCCACAGGCGGGGCGGGAACAGGGCGGAGCCAAACAGCGAGACCACCGGCCGGCCGTCGTCGGGCGCGCAGACCGCGCCGGCGAAGCCCAGGTCGCCGGCGGCGTCGCCCGCGGGCATCGCCTCGCGGTAGACGTGGTAGCGCCCGCGCGAGCGCTCGGGCGGGGGCACGATCTCCAGGCAGGTCGTCCACCAGCCGGTCTCGATCGTCTCCACGAACGGCTCGGGCAGGCCGGCGGCGCGCATCGAGGCGGCCTGGGCGCGCCAGTCGTAGGCGACCGGCACGAGCTCGGCCCGGACCTCGCCGTCGTCGAGGTCGACCACGGCGTACCAGGTGTCGGTGCGACCGTCGTTGGCCGGGCGACCGGCGGCGCCGACGTTCACGACCAGCGTGTCGTCGACCCGGCGCTGCCACGGGATGCCCGTGTGCGTGCACAGCAGCAGCCCGGCGCCGCTGGGGGCCAGGCGCAGCCTCAGCTCGTCGTCGGACAGCGACTCCCACAGGAAGTCGTTCACCGCCAGCGGCGATCCATGGACCGCGTGCACGTCCACGCCGCCGGCCGCGAGCCGCAGCTCGCCGGGAAGGCCGGACATCCAGGCGGCGAACGCTTCGCTGGTGTGCGCGCGCGTGTAGTCGTACATCAGCTGGGCGAAGTGGTTGTCGCGCTCGCTGGAGTAGCCGCAGCCGCAGTCGCTATCGCCGCGCCCGATCGCGAGATCGTAGTTGCCGGCGATCGACTCGACCGCCTCCAGCCGTGGCCAGACCGCGTCGCAATCCGCACCGAAGCCGCCCAGGTCACCGAGGTTCAGGACGCGCTAACAGCCACGGCGGCGGGCGTCGAGAAGCAGCGCATCGAGCGCGTAGGGGTTGGCGTATGCGCCCCCGAAGGCCGCGATCCTCGGCATCTACACCTCCCGCCCGTCGCTGGTGGGACTATCGCGGGCCATCCGCAGACTGTCGCAACTCGGATCAGCCGGCCATTACGATCGGCTCACACATGGGCCGGGGTGCACACCGAGTCGCGATAGTCGGCGCCGGGCCGATCGGGCTCGAGGCGGCACTCGCGGCCTCCGCGCGGGGACTGGACTTCACCGTCTACGAGGCCGCCGAGTCGGTGGGCGGCTACGTGCGCCGGTGGGGGCACGTGCGGGCGTTCACCCCGTGGGACATGGCGGTCTCGCCCAGGGCGCGCTCGGCCCTCGCCGCCGCCGGCGCATCCGTACCGGTGGGCGATCACCTGCCCACCGGCGACGAGCTGGCCGCCGAGCTGCTCGAGCCGCTGGCGGGGCTGCCGGCGCTGGCGGGCCGCGTGCGGGCGGGCACCCGCGTGACCGCGATCGGACGTGAGGGCCTGCTCAAGCACGAGGAGATCGGATCGCCCGAGCGAGCCGCGCGCCCGTTTCGCCTGCTGCTGACGCTCCCCGACGGATCGGAGGCGATCGCCCACGCGGAGATGGTGCTGGACTGCTCGGGCACCTACGGCAGCCCCAACCGGCTGGGCGACGGGGGGATCTCCGCCCTCGGCGAGAGCGCGCTGGAGGACCGCATCGAGCGCTGGATGCCGCTGCTCGAGGCCGATCCCGGACGCTGGGCGGGCCGCACGATCCTGCTCACGGGCTCGGGCCACTCGGCCCAGACCGCCGCGCGAGACCTTGCCCGCTTCGCCCGCGACGCGCCTGAGACCCGCATCATCTGGGCCATCCGCAGCCGAGATCCGACGTGGGGGGCCGTGGAGGACGATCCGCTGCCCGACCGCGCCGCGCTCAACCGGGCGGCGGCGGAGATCGCGGGCGGCGCGTCACCCGCGATCGAGACGCGGCTCGGCCACGTGACCGAGCGGCTCGAGCGCCGGGACGGACGGGTCGCGGTGACGCTGCGAAATGGGGAGGCCGGCAGGGTGATCGTCGATCGGGTGCTGGCGCTGAACGGCGGCGTCGGCGACGCGTCGCTGTACCGCCAGCTGCAGGTGCACGAGTGCTACGCCACCTGCGGGCCGATCAACCTCGCCGCGGCGCTGCTCGGCGAGGCGGGCGGCGACTGCCTGTCACAGCCGACCCCGGGGCCCGAGACGCTCGCCAACCCCGAGCCCGGCTTCTTCATCCTCGGAGCCAAATCCTACGGGCGCAACGGACAGTTCCTGATGCGAAACGGCTGGCAGCAGGTCGACGACGTCCTCGCCCCGCGCCGCCCTTGAGGCTCTCCTCTCAGCGGCGCACGACCACCGGCAGTCGCAGCTTGCCCCGGACCAGCAGCTTCGAGGCCGACAGGACCAGCGGGCCCCGGCCCGAGCCGGCGATCGTGGCGCGCAGGCCGTCGCGGCTCTTGCGCAGGGAGGCAACGCTCTCTGCCAGCGCCCCGAGCGAGCGGGGGCCGGCGCCGTTCCCCGGGCGTCGGGGGGTGAGCGCTATCTCCAGGCGCTCCTCGAAGTCGACCTCGGGAGACCGCGGCTCCACGCCGGTCAGCTTGAGGACGCGGCGGCCCGGGCGCGCGGATCGCGGCACCCGGTAGTACACGGCCACCCGCTTCTTGCCCGCGCGGCGGCGCTGGAGCAGCACGCCGATTCGCAGACGCTGTCCGCGCCTGACGCGCCGTGGCGCCCGTGCGCGCAGGAGGTAGGCCTCGGGGAGGTTGCGGCGCAGGCGCAGCTTGGCGGAGACCGACAACGGCGTGAGCCGGCCGAACTTGAAGGCGTCCACCAGCCGGAGCGCGGTGGAGGCATCCTCGAGCGGGGAGACCTGGTCGGCGTAGCGCCCGCAGAAGCCAAGCGGACGGCGACGCTCGCGCACCACGATCCGCAGGCACAGGCTGCTCGACACGCGCGGCGGCGTGGATCCGAGCACCTGGGTCGACCCCTGGCCGAGCGCGAAGGTGCCCACCATGTCCAGCGAGGAGCCCAGCTCCAGGCCGCGCTCGTCGGCGACCCGGCTGCGGATCACATGGGTTCGGCGCGTGTCCTCGTCTCGGATCGAGGCCGTGAAGGGGATCGTGCGCGGTGCCCGGCCCACCCGGCCCGACACGGCGTTGAGGAAGTCGTTGCTGAGCGTGCCGACGGTGTGCCCGGTCACGGCGAACTTGTAGGTCGTGGCGTCCTTGATGCCCAGTGGGTTCTCGATCACCGAGAACACGTAGGCGTCCTGCAGCGGCAGCGAGCGCTGCCCGACCCCGTCCTGGGGATGGCCGAAGGCCCAGATCGCCGACCCGGAGCGGTAGGTGACGGTGCCGATCGAGCCGATGGCGATGTCGCCGGTGGACATCCCGACCCCGACGGCGGACCCGGGGCGCAGGTCCTGCACCGGATAGCCCTGGGCGGGCCCGGAGGGAGCGGTGAGCACACTGCGCCCGGCCCGTTTGGCGGCCCTGCTCACGCGAGCGCGCATCGGGGCCGAGAGCCCGGAGATCGTGAGCGGGGCGGCCAGCGGCCGCGCCCTGGAGATGAGCGCGGCGTCGCGTCGCGAGGATCGCGGCGCCTCGGGTCCCTGTCCGAGCATCTGCTCGATCGGCGTGGCCAGCACCACGTCGTTGCCGTAGTCGCCCAGCGTCTCGGAGATGGCGCCGGCGTTCTTGGTCTGGCCCTTGCCGTCGGGGCAGTAGATCGGCGACCC
>JBBJOH010000107.1:0-5200 GCA_037720995.1 Thermoleophilaceae bacterium | reverse complement strand
GCGCTCTTCAGCACCGCCTACGGCAACGTGGGCAGCTCGATCTACTACGCCCTCGGGCTGGTTGCCGTGTTCGCCCTGGGCATGACACCGGTGGTCTTCCTGATCGCCGGGGTGATCTTCCTGGCCACCGCTGCCACCTATACCGAGGGGACCACCATGTACCCCGAGGCGGGCGGGTCGTCTTCCTTCGCGCGGCGCGCCTTCAACGAGTTCTGGTCGTTCTTCGCGGCGTGGGGCCAGATGCTCAACTACATCATCACGGTCGCCATCTCGGCGTTCTTCGTGCCGCACTACCTCGGCGTCTTCTGGGAGCCCCTCGGGCGCTCGCCCGCCGACATCGTCGGGGGGATCGCCGTGGTCGCGATCCTGGTCGCGCTGAACGTGAGGGGCAGCGAGGAGTCGGCGGGGCTGAACATCTTCCTGGCGCTGGCCGACTACCTCACCCAGGTCATCCTGGTGGTCGTCGGGGCCGTGCTCGTGCTCTCGCCGGACACGCTCATCTCCAACGTCGACTTCGGCACGTTCCCCACCCTCGGCAACTTCCTGATCGCGATCCCGGTCGGGATGGTGGCCTATACGGGCATCGAGACGATCTCGAACATGGCCGAGGAGGCGCGCGACTACCGCAAGACCATCCCGCGTGGGATGGGGGGCGTGGTGATCGCCGTCGTGACGATCTACGCGTTCCTGCCCTCGGTGGCGCTGTCGGCGATGCCGGTTCAGAACGGCACTACGCTGCTCGCCCAATCCAAGGAGCAGGGCGGCTTCGCCGATGACCCGATCCTCGGCGTAGTGGAGAACCTGCAGCTCGGGCCCCTGCAGGGGCCCGCGGAGATCTACGTGGGAGTGCTGGCCGCGACCATCCTCTTCGTGGCCACCAACGCAGGGCTGATCGGCGTGTCACGCCTGACCTACTCGATGGGGCAGCACCGTCAGCTGCCCGAGGCCCTGCGCAAGCTGCACCCGCGCTACCGGACGCCGTATGTGGCCATCTTGGTCTTCGGCGCGGTGGCGTGCATCACGATCGTGCCGGGGCAGGCCGACTTCCTGGGCACGATCTACGCCTTTGGCGCGATGTTGTCCTTCACGATCGCGCACGCGGCCGTGGTCACCATGAGGGTGAAGCAGCCGGATGTGGAACGCCCGTGGAAAGGCCGGGGGAACATCCGCGTACGCGGTCACGAGCTGCCGCTCTACTCGCTGCTGGGGGGCCTTGGCACAGGCATCGCCTTCGTGGTCGTAAACGTGCTGAACATCACCACGTTGATCGCCGGCAGCGTTTGGCTTGCCGTCGGCGTGGCAAGCTACGTGGCCTACCGGCGCAACCAGGGCTTGAGCCTGACCCAGACGACCAAGGTGGTGCTTCCCCAGCCGATCGTCGAGCACGAGGTGGAGTACGAGTCGGTGGTGGTGGCCTTCGAGGACGGCCACTACTCGGGCGAGGCGATCGCGATGGCGGTGCGGCTGGCCGCCCGCAGACGGCGGGGCATTCACGTGCTGGTGACGATCAACGTTCCGGCCAACGCCCCGATCGACGCCTCCATGCCGGACGCCGAGGCCCAGGCCCAGGCCGCAGTCGACCAGGCCCGCGTAAGTGGTGGCCGGCGCGTGACCGGCCACTACGAGAAGGTGCGCGCCGGCGGAGCCGGGCGCAGGATCGTGAGCGAGGCGAGCGAGATCCACGCGGCGGCCATCGTCATGCCGTTGCCGCCCAAGCGCGCCGGGTCATCGCTGTTCGGCCGCACGCTGGAGACGGTCCTGGCCGAGCGGCCGTGCCGGGTGATCATCGACTCCTCGCTGGGCATGGCCGAGGAGCGCGAGAGCGCGGCCTAGACTCCCCGCGGTGGATCGCGCCCTGACGGCCTCCTCGCGCACGCTCCATGGCCTGCTGTGCGCGATCGGAATCCTGATGGTCGTCTCTACGATAGCCCGTGGTGGAGGGCCGCTGACCCTCGGTGTGGTGCTCGGCGTGATGTTCGCGGCGCTGGGCGCGGCGCGGTTGTGGCTGGCCACCCGCAACCGCTCGGGCCAGCCCCGGTGAGCGCCGCAGACCCCGGCGACGGGGCGGGGCTGCGACGGGGCAACGAGGTGGAGGCGCGCTTCGCTCGCAGCCTGGGTGAGCCGGCCCTGTTCGCGATCGGGCTCAGCGCCATCGGCTCGTCGATCTACTACGTGCTCGGCGTGGTGGCCGGCCAGGCCCAGGGGCTCACACCGGTGGTCTTCGCTGTGGGGGGCCTGTTCTTCGTGCTGACCATGCTCTCCTACGTCGAGGGCAACTCGCTGCACCCCGAGCGGGGCGGGGCGGCCGTGTTCGCCCGCTATGCGTTCAACGAGCTGTGGAGCTTCATAGCCGGGTGGGCGATCCTGCTCGACTTCCTGATCGTGATGGCCATCGGGGCCTTCGCCGTGTCGCACTACCTGGCCGCGTTCTGGGGCGGCGCCGACGGTGGCGCCGGCGCGGCGCTGATCTCGGCGGCGACGATCGGCTACGTGGCCTGGGCCAACTACCGGGGCGTCTCCGCTGCCCGCTTTCGGTTGGTCCTGCGCCTGACCCTGCTCAGCATCGCGGTCTTCGTGGCCGTCGTGATCATCGGAATGGTCCAGCTGTTCGATCTGTCGCTGATCACCGACTCGGTCGACATCGGTGGCGGCCGGCCAGCCCTGGGCGACCTGCTGTTCGCCATGGTGATCGCCACCGTGGCCTGCACCGGCATCGAGGCGGCATCGGGGTTGGCCGGGGAGGTGAAGGTGGGATCGGCCGGTCTCAAGCGCGTGGTGGCGGCCGGGGCGGCCGCCGTGCTCCTGCTCTACGTCACGGTGTCGCTCGTGGCCCTGATGGCTCTTCCGGTCGGTGACGCCGGAACGCAGTTGGGAGGCGCGTTCGTCGAGGCTCCGGTGCTGGGGGTGGTGTCGGAGTTCAGCCCCGGCTGGCTGGGCGAGGCCTCGCGCTACGTGGTCGGAGGGGTGGGCGCACTGGTCCTGCTCCAGGCGGTCAACGGCCAGATGCTGGGCATCGGCCGGCTCGCCTACTCGCTGGGCACCAACCGGCAGATCCCCAGCTTCCTCTCCCGCCTCGACGCCAGGCACTCGACCCCTTACGTGACGATCGCGATCGCGTCGGTGCTGGCCTTTGGCCTCACGCTGTCGGGCGACGTGGAGTTCCTGGCCGGGATCTTCGCCTTCGGCGCAATGCTGGCTCTGACGCTGGCCCATCTGGCGGTGATAGTCCTGCGCTTTCGCGAGCCCGACCGGCCGCGCCCGTTCAGGGTCCCGTTCAGCGTGAAGGTGGCCGGCGGCTCGATCCCGCTGCCCTCGGCGCTGGGTGCGCTGATGGGCCTGAGCGCGTGGATCACGGTGATAGTCCTCCACCAGGGGGCCCGGATCGCCGGAAGCGCCTGGATGCTGGGCGGGCTTGTCCTCTACGTCCTCTATCGCCGGAGCAGCGGCAAGCCGCTGACCAAGCGCTTCACCATCCCCGAGGCGGCGCTCAAGGAGGCCAAGGAGGTGGAGTACGGCAGCATCCTCGTGCCCGTCTTCGGCCGTGAGCTGGACGACGACATCGTGGGCACGGCCGGCCGGCTGGCCGCCGACGAGGCCGAGGAGGGGGAGGGGGGCGCGATGCTCGAGGCGCTGTACGTATTCGAGATACCCATGTCACTGCCCATGGACGCGCGCGTGGCGCCCGAGAACGTCGAGAAGGGCCGCAGAGCGCTCGCACGTGCGAAGGAGGTGGGCGAGGAGTACGAGCGCGTGGAGGTGGCCACGGCGATGGTGCGCGGACGCTTCACCGGCTCGGCCATCGTGACCGAGGCCAGGCGGCGGGGGGTGGAGGCGATCGTGCTCGCCGCCGAGGCGCCTAGCCGGGTCCGGGGTGGGGCGGTCTTCGGTGGCCTGAGCCGCTCGGAGGAGCGGTTCGCGGGCGAGACCACGCGGTACGTGATCGAGAAGGCTCCCTGCAAGGTGATCCTCACCGCCGCGCCGGGGGACGCCGATCCCCCGAAGCGCCCGGCGACGGCCCCACCGGGCGCTGCCTGACCGCGCTCCTGGCGCTATCGTGCGCCTGGTGTTCGTACTCATCGTCGGCTGTGGCCGCGTCGGCTCATCGATCGCCAAGTCGATGCAGGCCGAGGGCCACGAGGTGTCGGTTCTCGACGAGAACCCCGAGGCCATCGCGCTGCTGAACCGCGGCCAGGATCAGAGCTGGGAGGATCTCGGCGGGTCGTTCACCGTCGGCACCGCGCTCGAGATCGACGCGCTCCTGGCGGCCGGGATCGCCAGCGCCGACGCCTTCGTGGCCTCCACCGACGGTGACAACACCAACCTGGTGATCGCCCAGATCGCCCAGCGGCGCTTTGAGACCGGGCGCGTGGTGGTCCGGGTGCTCGACCCCGCACGGGCCAGGTGGTACGCGCAGCAGGGCCTCCAGACGATCTGTCCCACCCAGACGGCCATCGAGCTGCTCGAGCGCGCGGTGCGCGGCGAGGACGAGCGCCGGAGCTCCGGGGTGCATTGATGAGGGGACCCAGATGTACGCCGTGATCGTCGGCGCCGGCAAGGTCGGCTGGAACCTGGGCCGGGAGCTGATCGACAAGGCCAACGAGGTCACGATCGTCGAGCGCAGCCGTCGCCGCTACGAGGTCGTGGAGGAGGAGCTCGAGCACAACATCCAGTACGGAGACGGCACCGAGCTGTGGATCCTCGAGCGTGCCGGGGTCGAGCGCGCCGACCTCGTGATCGCCGTCACCGGCGACGACGAGGACAACATCCTGATCTGCCAGATGGCCAAGGAGAAGTACGGGGTCGAGCGTGTGGTGGCGCGCTGCAACAATCCGCGCAACCTGCAGCACTTCGAGCTGCTGGGGGTCAAGCCCGCGGTCTCGGCGACCGACCTGATCATGCGCCTGATCGAGCACGAGGTGCCCAAGTACGGTCTCGTGCACCTCCTGGACCTCAAGGAGGAGCGGCTCGAGATCATCGAGATGGAGGTGGCCGAGGGCTCACCGGCCGAGGGCGCCAGCGTTGCGTCGCTTGGCCTGCCCGAGGGCTCGCTGGTGATCTCGATCCTGCGCGACGGCGGGGGGTTCGTGCCCACCGGGGAATCGGTCGTTAAGGCCGGTGACGAGGTGCTGCTGGTGCTGGACATCGGCCTCGAGGAGGCGGTGACAGAGCGCTTCGCGGGACGCGCGGCGGCGCCGAGCGG
>JBBJOH010000106.1:0-5214 GCA_037720995.1 Thermoleophilaceae bacterium | reverse complement strand
CGATCGGGAACGGCTGCACGATCGGACCGGCCACGACCATCACGGACTCGCAGCTGGCCGATGGCATAAGCGCGCCCCACTCCTTCCTGGTCGAGGCAAGGGTCGAGCGGGGCGCCAGCCTCGGTCCCTTCGCCTACCTGCGTCCCGGCGCGCACGTGGGCCCGGGAGCCAAGATCGGGACCTTCGTCGAGGTCAAGAACGCCGAGATCGGCGCGGGGGCGAAGGTGCCCCACCTGTCCTACATCGGCGACGCCGACATCGGCGAGAGCGCGAACATCGGCGCGGGCAACATCACCGCCAACTACGACGGGCGCCATAAGCACCGCACCACGATCGGGACCGGGGTGCGCACGGGGGTCGACACGGCCTTCGTCGCCCCGGTGGACATCGGGGACGGCGCATACACTGGCGCCGGTTCGGTAATAACCGAGGACGTGCCGGAGGGCGCGCTGGGCATGGCCCGCTCCAAGCAGACCAACATCGAGGGCTTCGCCGACCGCGACAACCGCGCCGATCGCGGCAACCGCAAGGACGAGGAGCGGGATTGAGCAGCGTGGACACCCAGTCGGCACCTGCACCGGGCTCCTTCATCCCGGCCGGCTACGACAAGCGGCTGATGATCGCCGCCGGGCGGGCCAGCCTCGACCTCGGCGCGCGGATCGCCGACCGCCTCGGCGTGGAACTCACGGATGCCGGGCTGAAGACCTTCTCCGACGGCGAGGTCTACTGCCGCTACGCCGACTCGATCCGGGGCGCCGACCTGTTCATAGTCCAGTCCACCTGCGGCTCCGAGGCGCAGGGGCTGACGGTCAACGACGCGATCATGGAGCTGATGGTCATGGTCCACGCGGCCAAGCACGCCTCCGCGCACCGGATCATCGCCGTGACCCCGTGGTACGGCTACTCGCGCCAGGACAAGAAGTCCGCCCCGCGCGAGCCCATCACCGCCCGCCTGGTGGCCGAGCTGCTGGAGACGGCCGGCGTGGATCGCGTGGTCACCATGGACCTGCACGCCGGCCAGGTGCAGGGCTTCTTCTCCAGGCCGGTCGACCACATGACCGCCATGCCCATCCTCACCCAGTACGTGCAGGACCACCTGGCCGGCGAGAACCTGGTGATCGTCGCTCCCGATGCCGGCCGGGTGAAGCTGGTGCGCAAGTTCGCCCAGAAGGTGGGAGCGCCCTACGCCCTGCTCGAGAAGGAGCGCCCCGCCCAGCAGGTGGCCGAGATCGGCTACGTGATCGGCGACGTGAAGGGCAAGGTCGCGCTGATCGTGGACGACATCATCGACACCGGGGGCACGCTCAGCGCCTCCGCCCAGACCGTGCTCGACGAAGGCGCCCAGGAGGTGCACGCCATCGCCACCCACGGCGTGTTCTCGGGCCACGCCTTCGAGACTTTGGGCGCCTCGCCGCTGGCCAGCATCACGGTCACCGACACGGTTCCGCTGGCCGCCGGCGCCCCGGAGCACATCCAGGTCCTGACCACCGCCGACATCCTCACGGACTCGGTGCGGCGGATCTTCACCGACGACTCGGTCTCGGAGATCTTCCAGGGAGAGAACCAGCTCTTTTGAGCTGACCGGCGCGATAAGCGTCGCTCAGCCCGGACAGTTCCTGACCCTTTAGACTGGCCCGTCGCATGGCCGACCGTCCCTCACTCTCCGTCCAGGAGCGTCCCGAGCGCGGGTCCCGCGAGTCGAGGCGCCTGCGCCGTGACGGCTTCGTGCCGGGCGTGCTGTACGGGGCGAGCCATCCCGATCCCGTCTCGCTGAAGGTCGGCGTGCTCGAGCTGCGCCGCCTGCTGGCCGAGGGCGCCGCCCTGTTCGACGTGAAGATCGGCAGCGACCGGTCGGTGCCGGTCATCCTCAAGGACCGCCAGGACCATCCGGTCCGGGGCGACGTGATGCACGTCGACTTCCTCGAGGTCCGGCTGGACGAGAAGATCCAGTCGACCGTGGCGGTGGAGCTGACGGGTGCCGATGACGCCCCGGGGGTGACCGAGGGCGGCGTGCTCGACCTGGCCGCGCGCGAGCTCAACATCGAGGCGCTGCCCACCGCCATCCCCGAGAGCATCACCGTCGACGTCTCGCACATGGAGATGGGCGCCACGCTCCTGCTGTCCGCCGTGACGCCGCCCGAGGGAGTCGAGTTCCTCGACGATCCCGAGGAGACGGTGGTGGCCACTGTGATCCTCCCCACCGTGGAGGAGGAGCCCGGGATCGAGGAGGAGACCGGGCTGGTCGGCGAGGACGACGAGCAGGCCGAGGGCGGGGAGGCCGCCGAGGCCTCCGGGGAGCCCCGCGCGGGCTCCGGCGACTCCGGCGCCGAGTAGCTCTCCGTGGCACTCCGGGGCGACCGGGGGTCTGCGAGCCGGGTCGACTGGCTGATCGTCGGCCTGGGCAATCCGGGCGCCCGGTACGAGCGAACCCGTCACAACGTCGGCTTCGAGGTGGTTGCGCTGCTGGCCGAGCGCTGGGCGCTTCCCAGGGCCAAGAAGCGCTACGCGGGCCTCTACACCGACGGGCGCACAGGGCCGGGTGGCCCACGGGTCGGGCTGCTCATGCCCCAGACCTTCATGAACGAGGCCGGGAGCTCGGTGGGCCCGGCGCGCGGCGCCCTGGGCGTGGACCTCGATCGGATCGTGGCCGTGCACGACGAGATCGATCTCCCGTTCGGGCGGATCGAGGCGCGCCTCGGCGGCGGGCTGGCGGGGCACAACGGCCTCAAGTCGCTGAAGGGGGGACTGGGAAGCCCCGACTTTCACCGCGTGCGGGTCGGGGTGGGGCGGCCCGACACGACGGACCCCGAGATCGTCTCGGCCTATGTGCTGGGTCGCTTCAGTGAGCCCCGGGACGAGGTCCGCGGGCTCGTGGAGGCGGCGGCGGAAGCGGTCGAGCGACTGATCGCCCCCGCGAGCGACTGATCGCCCTCGCGGCAGGAGCGCAGCCGGGTCGGCCGACGATCTCCTCCGGCGAGCACCGCAACGAGGATCTCATCCCCGCGGCTCTTCGGTCCGCACGAGCACGCCGCGGCTCACCAGGGCCCGGGTCATCTCGGCGACCAGCTCTCGCGGGTCCGTGGCACTGGACTCCACGGCCGCGGCCAGGCCGGGCAGGGCATCCGCCGGCGTGCGCCCGGCCCGCAGGCCCATCAGAACGGCGATGGCGGCCGGGCCGATCGTGTCGCTCAACCCGACGCTGTCGTCCAGGGCCACCGAGACCGAGTCGTCCGCGTAGTCGCCGTCGGAGTGCACGCGCTCGCTGACCACGCTGTGCCCGTCCACGATCTCCAGCGGAGTCCGGAGCAGCTGCTCGTCGCTGCACTCGGCCAGCCACTCGGGGGCGTCGAGCAGGCGCAGCACGTGCTTCCCCGCCGCGCCGCGGGGCCCCGAGGCCATCTCGTGGTGGACCATCCGCGGCGGGATGCGGTCCGTCCGGCGCAGGGTCACGGCGCCCGTGGCCAGCGATACGATTCCCTCCTGCGCGAAATGCCCGGTCCAGCGGTCGAGCGCGCGGCCGTGGGCATCGGGATCGTCACGTAGGAAGGCGTTCCACTTTGCCGCGTACTCCAGCGGGGTCTCGGTCACGTGGTGCAGCAGCAGAGCGTCGCAGCCGCAATCGGCGAGCCAGCTCTCAAGCGGCGCCGCCCACGACTCGAAGGGCTGGTGGATCCAGTTGACCAGCAGCTGGGCCACGCCGCCCGGGGCGAGCGCTCCGGCCGCACCGGTCAGCGCCATGCGCGATACCTCGTCGCGTCCCAGCTCGCCGTCGCGGTAGGTCAGCTTGACCTCGGGCGAGATGGCGAACGGGGGGTTGCAGACAACGAGGTCGAAGCGCTCGTCCCCCACGGGCTCGAAGAAGCTTCCCTTCCGCACCTCCACGTTCTCGATCCCGCTGAGCGCTGCTGACAGCCGGGTGTAGGCCAGGGCGCGCGGATTGACGTCGGTGGCCACTACCCGGTCGGCGTGCTCGGCGGCGAGCAGGGCGTGCACCCCGCAGCCGGTGCCCACGTCGAGGGCGTTTTCCACCGGGCGGCGGGGGGTGAGCGCGGCCAGGGTGCGGGTGGCCGAGCTCAGGCCCAGGACGACATCGTCGTAGGGGAGCTCCATCGCCAGCGGGTCGTGGACCAGCAGCATTCCCTGGAAGGGCGTGATCTGCACCGGTGAGCGGACCCCGTCGTCCTCGGCGCAGAGCCATCCCGTCGCAGTCAGCTCGTCCACCGAGAGGGGAGCAAGCGCCTCGGCCGCCCGGGACGTCTTGACCGATACGTCCAGGAGGAACAGGCGGGCCAGCACGGCCAGGTCGTTCTCGCCCAGCGTGCGCGACTGCACGGGTGCGATGCCCGGGTTGGTGTCCAGATCGCCTCCCAGCGCCACCATCAGGCCGCCGGTGGAGTAGTTGGCCTTCTCCAGCAGCTCGCGCAGGGCGGCCGCCGACGAGAGATCGGGCACGGGAGGACTCATCCGCGGCGCAGGCTAGCCGTCCGGCGACCGGTTGCGCGGCAGCGGCAAATAGACTCGGCGGAGAGCCGCGCGGCGCTGCCGGGCGGCTGCTGCGCGTGCCGATGTCCCTTCGCCAACTCCTCACCTACGCCCAAGAGGATCCCGCGCTCGACGCGCTGGCCGAGGCCGCGCGCGGCCAGCCCCAGCGGGCGTTCGTCTCCTCGAGCCTGCGTCCCTACCTGCTGGCCGCCCTGGCCGACGCGGACCCTTCGCGGCCGGCGCTGATCGTCGCCGGGGACGACCGCCAGGCCCGGGACCTGGCCGCCGATCTCAAGCAGTTCCTCCATCCCCGGCCCGTGCGGCTCTACCCGTCGCGGGGGGTGCGCTACGAGTCGCACCTGGCGCCGCCCCCGCACCTGGTGGGCCTGCGGATCGCCGCGCTGGACGCGCTGCTGGATCAAGGCAGCTCCGACGGGGGCGCAGCCGTTGTGGTGGCCGGCGCGGTCGCGCTGGCCGAGAAGGTGCCCGACCCCGCGCTGCGCCCCCACGGCTTCCACGTCGAGAAGGGCGAGCTGCTGGATCTGGACGAGACCTCCGCCCGGCTGGTGGCCTGCGGCTACCACCGCGTGGACCAGGTGGAGGAGCGCGGGCAGTTCGCCCTGCGCGGCGACATCCTCGACGTCTACCCCGCCACCGAGGAGCGGGCGGTGCGCTGCGAGCTCTTCGACGTGGAGGTCGAGCGCCTCACCTTCTTCTCCACCTTCACCCAGC
>JBBJOH010000105.1:0-5221 GCA_037720995.1 Thermoleophilaceae bacterium | reverse complement strand
AGCCGTCGGGCTCGGTCGGCGGCATGGCCGATCGGAGCCGTCGGGCTCGGTCGGCATGGGAGACTTGGCCGATGGGGCCATCGCACCCGGTCGGCGACGTGTCCAACCCTGCGAATCGGGCGCGATTCGGGCCTGGCTGGCGCCATCGCCAACGTACCGCGGGCGCAGCTTTCGGCTCCGCGCCCTGCGTCAACGGCGGGCTGACGGGCGCGTCAACATCCGGGTCACCGCGCTCACGGTCTCCGCGGGCGCCCGCGTGACGTCGTGCCAGGTGAAGCGCAACGGGGTGTAGCCGGCCAGGTGCAGCCTGCGGTCGCGTGCGACGTCACGCTGCAGCGCCGCGGGAGTGGCGTGGAACTCGCGGCTGTCGGTCTCGACGACGAGGCGCGCCTCGCGCCATAGGAAGTCCACTTCCATAGCCGCGTCTGGCAGCCATACGTTGGCTTCGGGGTGCACCGCCCCGGCGCCGATCATCAACTCCAGGAATCGCTGCTCGAGCTCACTGCGAGTGCCGGATGGGCCGGCATAGGCGGCCAGGACCTGCCCCAGACGCCTGTGGCCGTGACGGCCGGGGAGGCGGCCGAGGGTTTCGCGTATCAGCCAAAGGTCGAGGACCCCGAGTGAGTCCGCCCGCTCAACCGCACGCCGAAGCGGACGCAGCTCCACCGTCCCGGCCAGGTCGACCAGCGTGCGGCTGGGTGAGGTACAGGGGATGCGGTCTACCGCGCCGACATCTGCCGGCATCAGACTCCTCGTCGTGTGCACGATGATCCCGGTCCGCGCTCGACGCCCGGGCGTGGGTACGGTCACGTCCACCCATACGTTCGTGCCCGGCATGAAGCCGCGCGCCTGAGCCGCCGAGGAGTGAGACAAGGAGGCCCCGTGGCCACAGGCGAGCACGGCCGCCATCCACGTCCCCTCCCTCCCGAGGGGCCCCGGGGTTACCGCGTAGACCCCGCGGTGGATGCGCCGGAGCCGACTCCGCCATTTTCGTGAGCGCGTACCGCTGTCGGAAAGGCCGAGACCGCGCAGCTGAGCAAGAGATACGACGCCGTGCTGACTTCTGAGCACGGTCATCAGGGCGGCGTCGAAGGTGGGTGTCTGAGGTTTCGTCCCTCTATGGGACGTTTTGTCTAGGAGGTCGGTGATGTGGCCGAGCTTCGCGCCCGAAGGCGCACTCGGGGGTCCCGCGGGTAACGGTTGCGCTACGGAGTCGTCACGATTGACCCCGCGCCGGACTCAGGCCGCGCCGGACTCAGGCCGCGTCGCGCTTCTCGGCGCCGTCGCTTCCCCCGTTGCGGGCGCCTCCCCGGCCCCGCTTCTGCCGCCCGCTGCGCTGGGGGGCCTGGGCGTCGGCGTCAGTGCCGACCTCCTCGCCTCCACCGCCCTTGCCGCGCCCGCGGCGCCGGCCGCCGCGGCGGCGACGGCCCTTGGGGAAGTTTTTCAGCAGCTCGCGGGCCAGCGCCGACGGCTTGCGGGCCAGCCGCATACGGGCCCCGTCCAGCACCTGCTGGGCCTCGGGCGTGTGGGCCAGGGCGGCGGCCAGCAGGGCGGCGCTCAGGCGCCGATCCTGCTTCTTGGAGGCCTGCACCAGCCGGCGCGCGTTGCGTGCGTGGGCGCCTCCGGACGAGTTGACCAGCAGGCCCAGCAGCCGCTTGGTCTCGGGCCAGCGCGACACCGCGTACTCCTCGTGCACCTCGCGCGAGTACTCGGCCAGGTGCCAGATCCAGCGCGAAGCCTGGTCGCGGCGCCCGAGCGGCTTCTCGGCCATCGCCTGCAGCAGGACCTTCACGCCCTCCCGCCGCTCGTCGCGCGACCAGCCGCCGACCAGCTCGACCGCCTCGTCGAAGGCGTCTGGGTCCTTGAGCTGGCCGACCTCGCCGAGCGCGCGCAGCCGCAGCTGGGTGTTGCGGTTTCGCTGCAGGCAGGTGACCAGGTAGCGGCGACGCAGCTCACCGGTGGCGTCGAATTGCAGCATGGCCTTCGCGCGGCGCCAGTTGTTCGACGCCACGCGCGCCCCGGCCAGAGCGGCCCAGGCGTGCTGCTCGCCCCACGACAGATGCTCGACCGCGATCCGCCACAGCTCGCGCTCGAACACCTGGGCCCGGCGCTCCTCGTCCGCGGTGACCGGGACCACACGACGCTCCACGCGCAGCCGGCGCCCGCGACCGCGGCGTACGGGGCCGACCACGATCGCGCCGCCGCGATACACATCGCGATCGAGCAGCGAATGGAGGGTCACGACGGGGTCGTCGTTGGTGGTGGCGGGGTGCACGAAGTCGACGACTATCCCCGCCTCCTTGCCCGGCTGGCGCCGCGTGACCCGGCCCACGCGCTGCTGATAGATCCGCCGCGACGCGGTGGGGGCCAGGTGCATGCAGACCGTCGCCCGGGGCGAGTTCCAGCCCTCGGCCAGCAGCTGGGCGTTGCAGAGCACGTCGATCTCGCCCCGCTCGTAGGCGGCGAGCGTCCGCGTGAGCTCGCGCTTGGGCGTCTCGCCCGAGACGGCAACCCCCTTGATGCCCTGCGCCTTAAAGGCGGCCGCCACGTTGTGGGCGTGTCGCACGCCGGCGGTGTACACCACGCCCGGAAGGTCCTTGAAGCGGGTCTTGTACAGGTCGGCGATGGCCAGGTTGAACGGCGTCTGGTCCAGCAGCGCGGCCAGCTCCTCCTGGTCGAAGTCCTGGTCGACCTCGCCCTTGCGCAGCGGCACCTTGGAGATCGAGCGCACCCCCACGCCCGGCGGGATCCGCACGCAGCGCAGCGGCGCGATCACGCCCCGGCGCGCGGCCTGGGCCAGGTCGAAGCGCGACGTCTGGGTGGGGAAGAGGTCGGTCACGTGGCGTGCTATCAGCGCGCCGGTGGCCGTCATGCCCACGTAGATCGGCCCCTGCCACTGGCGGATCGAGGCCGAGGTCTTCTCGCCCAGCGCGGTGTGCGCCTCGTCGCAGATGACGATCGTGTAGGCGTCGGAGATCTTGCCCACGTTGCGCACGAACCACTGGTAGGTCTCGACGGTGACCGGGCCATCGACATTGGGGTCCTTGTCCGTGCCCTTCATCAGCGGTGCGGACAGGCGCTTCTTGTAGCCCCGGTCGGCCAGCTCGCCGTTGAACTGGTCCACCAGGTTGCGGCGGTGGGTGAGGATCAGCACCCCGCCCGTGCGCGACGCCTCGGCAAAGCCCACGGCCGCCACCGTCTTGCCCGCACCGGTGGCGTGCTCGAACCAGAAGCGGCGGGCGGCGCCGGGGTCCTCGGCCGGCGCGGCGCCGGGGTCTTCGGCCGCCTCTTCCTCCTCGGCCTCCTCGGCGGCGTCCCAGTCCAGCGGCTCGTCCTCCCCGGAGAGCTCGTCGTCGCCCTCGAGCTCGACCTCGCCGGAGGGCAGCTCCTCGACCTCGGCGGCCTTGGACCCGTTGGACCCGCCGGCGGACCGCAGGGCGGCGGCCTGGACCTCGGCGGTCAGCGCGATCAGCGTTCCGGACAGGGCATCGACCTGGTGGGCGGAGAGCGTGGTCCCGTCGACCAGCTTGGGCTCGTCCTCGCAGAGCAGGCGCTCGAGGCCCAGCATCAGCGAGAACTCGCGACGCCACTCCACCGAGGGCACCTCGCGACCGCCGTCCAGCTCGACCAGGGCGGCATCGAGTGCACGCCGGCGCGCCGTGCCGGGGGCGAGCGCCGAGGCGGCGTCCTCCCCTTCGAGCACGAAGGTCTCGCGCGCGAACGCTTCGGCGCGCTTCAGATCGCCGCCAAAAACCGGCGCCGACTCAGCCACGGAAGTGCTTTCAGCCATGAGCTTCTGGATCTCGGAAAGGAATCAGGCGCGCTGCAAGCCACGGCGGGTACGAAGGCCTGCGGTGGAGGCAGCGCTCTGCCCGGTGATGGAGCCGCTCATCGCAAGTTCCGCGAGCGGCGGACACGGCATGTTCGTATGCCGCTACTCCCCTATTACAGCACAGATAAACCGATCCGGTGCGAGCCGGAGTCTGTCAGGGTGACCGCATGAAGCGCAACGTCGTGTTCGCGGCAGGCGCCGCCCTGCTGGTGGCCATGGTGGTCGTTGGCCTCCTCAGCGCACGCGCCTCCACCAGCGACGACGGCCCCATCTCCAGCAGCGACCGGGGACGCGACCCCGGTGAGCCCCACGGACCTTCGCCCCGTGAAGCCCGCCTCCGGCTGAAGGGCGCCCCCGCTCCCCTGGCCGCCGTACACGCCCAGTCCTCGCAGCTCCTGCGCGGGGGCGCCAAGGCCTTCGATGCCCGCCTGCGCGGACTTCGCGGCTACCCGGTGGTGGTGAACAAGTGGGGCTCGTGGTGCCAGCCGTGCCGGGCCGAGTTCCCGACCTTTCAGCGCGCGTCGATCAAGCACGGCAAGAAGGTCGCCTTCCTGGGCGTGGACGGCCAGGACAACGTCCGCGACGCCGGCCGGTTCCTGCGCAGGTTCCCGGTGTCCTACCCCAGCTACGTGGACTCCGACCTCGGCATCGCCCGCCGGCTCGGTGCGGTCCAGGCCTTTCCGTCGACGGTCTTCTACGACTCCAAGGGCGAGATCGCCTACATCAAGCAGGGGTCCTATCCCGGCGATCGGGCCCTGGCCGCCGACATCCGCCGGTACGCTCGCTGAATCTCGGCGCAGGCCACCCTTCAAGTACGGCGAGCGCGCTCCCACGAGGAGGTCGACGCTTGCCTGGACCTGCGCCGGCAGGTGTTCTGTGGGGAGCAGGGAGTGGCGTTCGAGGCCGACCGCGACGGCCGCGACGGCGAGGCCGTGCACCTGGTGGCCGTCGCGGGCGAGCGCGTGATCGGCACCTGCCGGCTGCTGCCCGCGGGCGCAGAGGTGCGCCTGGGCCGCATGGTCGTGAAGGCCGCGCTGCGCGGCGGTGGCGTGGGCACCCGGCTGCTCGAAGCCGCCGATCGCGCGTGCGTGGAGCTGGGCCACGACCTGGTGGTGCTGCACGCGCAGGTCGCCGCCCGCGCCGTGTACGACCGCGCGGGCTACGTCCAGCGGGGGGCGCCCTTCGTGGAGCAGGGCATCGAGCACGTGACGATGGAGAAGGCCCTTGCCTGAGCTGCGGATCGACCCGCTGTCCGGGCTTCGGGTGATCATCGCTGACGAGCGCGGTGAGCGCCCGGGGGCGTGGCTCCGAGCGGCGGGGCGCACTCCGGTCGAGCCGCAGGCCGATCCCTTCCGCGAGGGCAACGAGGACCAGACTCCCCCCGAGGTC
>JBBJOH010000104.1:0-5231 GCA_037720995.1 Thermoleophilaceae bacterium | reverse complement strand
TCAGGGCAGCCTGGGCAAGCCTCCGCGGCCACGACCCGGCTGTGTCTGGGCCTTGGCGGGACGCTTGTCCAGCTTGACCTTGACGGTCCGCACCTTGTCGCTCGAGCCCCGCTGGTAGCCGATCTCGACCTCGTCGCCCGGCTTCTTCGCGGAGACCGCGGCGACCAGATCCTGCGAGGAGTCGACGTCCTTGCCGTCGAGCTCCACGATCACGTCGCCGCCCGCGACCAGGCCGCTGCTGGTCGGCCGCTTGCCGGCCTTCAGATCGGCCTTCTCCGCGGGCCCGCCGCGGGTCACCTGCTGGATCAGGGCACCCTGCTCACCGGCCAGCTTCAGCTGCTTGGCCACCTCGCTGGTCACGTCGGTCGTGCTTACCCCGAGGAAGCCGCGCTGGATCTCGCCGCCCTTCTTCAGCTGGCCCAGCCCCTTCTTAAGCGTGTTCACGGGGATCGCGAAGCCGATGCCGACCGAGCCACCCGAGGACGCGGAGCCCCCCGTGGCTATCTGGGCGTTCACCCCGATCACGTTGCCCTGGGCGTCCAGCAGCGGACCACCCGAGTTGCCCGGGTTGATGGCCGCATCGGTCTGGATCACGTCCGAGATGGAGAAGTTGTTGGGGGCCTCGATCTGACGCTGGACCGCCGAGACGATGCCCGTGGTGACCGTCCGCGTGAAGCCGAAGGGGTTGCCGATGGCGATCACCGGGTCGCCCACGGTCGCCTTGGAGGAGTCGCCCAGGGGCACCGGCCGTAGGCCGCCCTCGACCTTGCTCGGGTCCACCTTCAGCACCGCGAGGTCGCTGGACACGTCGCGGCCCTTGACCTCTGCGGGCACCGAGTCGCTCGTGTCCTCCTTGAAGGACACGGCGACCTTGCTGGCCCCCTCGACAACGTGCGCGTTGGTCACGATGTAGCCCTGCTTGTCGACCACGAAGCCCGATCCGGTGGCCGTTCCCCGCTGCTGGCCGCCGAAGGGCGACTTCGACGAAGAGTCGGAGGTCACGCCCTGGGACTTGACGAACACGACACCACGGCCCTCCTCCTTGTAGATATCGGAGACCGACCGGCCCTCATCCGAGCTCGGCTCCGATCCCGCGTCGCTGACGGGGCTGGTGGGGCTGGCGGTGACCACCTCGCGCTTGGTGCCGCCGACGTCGATCAGGTCGGTGGCGATCAGGCCTGCGCCGATGACCACCACGACCAGGCCGCCGAGGACGCTGGACAGGAAGTTCATGCCGCGTCGCGGCCTGGGATCACTCGCGTTCATGGGATGGGTTCTAGGCCGCCTGCGTAAAACGGGGGTAAACGGGCTCAAGCCGCCGGTCTGCGCGGCGGCAGGGCTATCCATCCTCGCAGGCGCGCCACCAGACCGCCCGACGCGGTGAGCTCGCGGCGCATCACGCGGCGATCGTTCGACGAGGGCGCCATGACCTGTCCCGCCGAGAAGCGCCCGGCCCGCAGCCCGGCGACGTAGCGGGCCGAAGCCGGACCGGCGGCCCGGCCCAGGCGCCGCTCGAGCTGCAGCAGGGTCGCCCCGGCGGTCAGGGTCCAGCCCAGCTTGGGAAGCGCGCGCTCGAGCTCGCGCAGACCCATCTCTGTCGCGTCCATGCCCTCGCGACGCCCGCGAGCGCGGCGAAACGCGAGTGCGGCACCCCCGCCAATGGCGAGCAGGGCCATCGCGGCCCACACCCCGGCCGGCGGTCCGCCCTCGCCGGCGCCCCGATCGGTCGAGCCGCGACCGGGGGCGGTGTCAAGCGTGCGGTCGGACGTCGGGGCTTCGCCTCTACGCGAGAGCGCCCCGCCGGCGTCGCCGGCACCGGCTCGGATCGGGTCGGGGCCCTGACCGGCGCGGTCGGCCGGCGCGGCGGGAGGGGTGGGGTCGAACGTGACCCAGCCGATACGGGGGAAGTAGACCTCGACCCACGAGTGGGCGTCAAGGTCGCGCACCCGGTACTCGCCCGTGTCCCGGTTCAGCGATCCGGGCGAGAACCCCGACACCACCCGGGTAGGGATGCCCGACATGCGCAGCAGCAGGGCCATCGCGCCCGAGAACTGCTGGCAATAGCCGGTCTGGTCCGCGAACAGGAAGGACTCCAGCGGATAGCGGCGGCTCGGAGGGCGCTCGCTGTACACGAAGCCGTTGCCGCGGAAATGGTCCTGGACCCGCCGTACCGCCGCGTAGGCGGTGGGCGATCCCGCGGTGAGCCTGCGGGACAGCGCGTAGGCTCGCGCGTAGGGCGAGCGGGTCAGCCGGCGGCGTGCCTGGCCGGCGCCGAAGTCCGTCCCCCGCAGCGGGACCGATACGCGGTCGCGGGAGGCGAGGGCGGATTTGGCGCCATTGCGCCCGAGCGCGTCCTCGTCGGGGCGGGGCAGCGCGAAGCTGGTGTACTCCGCGAACTGGGCGTCGTAGCCGGTCGGGGCCCCGCGCATCTCGCCGGCGGTGGGGGTGGGTGCGTAGGAGCGCACGCTGTAGGTGTCGCCCCGGCGCAGGGGCTGGTCCAGGCGGCGAAGCGTGCCGTCGGCGGAGCCCGTAACCGCCTCGCCCGCACCCGTCACCCGCTGCGGCGTACCGGCTCCGATCACGAAGTCGGTGCGAAGCGACCGTACGGTCACGCGGATACGGCGGTCCCAGCGGGTGTCGGGGTCCGGCGGCATCTCGCCCAGCGGGCTGGTGCGGTCGTCCGAGCGCGAGCGGACCCAGCGCAGCCCGTCGAAGGTGTCCAGCACCTCGGCCTTCCAGTACAGCGGCTTCTTTGACTTGACCGTCAGGAGCGTGGTGCCGTCGCGGGGCCAGTCCAGCGGACCGTAGGAGTGATTCCAGTCAAACGTGACCTCTTTGCCCCCGAACCAGTTCCACTCGCTGTAGTCCACGAGCGCGTCGGCGCGGTCGATGCGGGCGGCCAGCGGCAGCGAGGCGAGCCCTACCACGCCGATCAGGATCAGGCCCGGAAGCGCTTCGCGCAGCCGGAGGCGCGGAAGCCACAGCCAGGCGGCCACCAGCGCGAAAAGGACCAGGCCACGGGCGAGCGACGACCCAGGGTCCTGCTCCGTGACGGGGATGCCGTAGAGGCACAGCAGCGTGACCAGGCCCAGAAAGCGCAGGGGTGCGGCCCCCCGCCGGACGGGCCAGAAGACGAGCGCCGCGGCAAGGGCCAGCAACGCCGGCGCGCCCAGCAGGATCGCGCGGCGCACCTCCTCCTCCGGACCCCCATAGGGCCACGCCACCGTGCGGATGCCCGAGAGTCCACGGCCGAGGTCGCCGGCCAGGTCATCCCAGTGGCCCGGCCACGCCAACCGCGCCGGCAGGCCGATGGCGACCATCGCGCCCATGGCTCCCACCACCACGACTCCGAGCGCCGCGAGGTGCACCGCTCCCCGGGGCCGCGAGGAGCGGCGCAGCCCGGTGAGCCCGGCCCCCGCGGCCGTGGTCAGCGCCACGGCCAGCCCGACCCGGCCCACCGGGGGCGACTGGACGAGCGCCGCCCAGTGCATAGCGGCAAAGGCGCCGAGGGCGGCGAACACGACGAGCCGGATCGCATCGCCGCCGGGTGCTGCTCGGGCCGACGGGCGATTGGCGATACCCGCAGGTCGCGGATCGACTGCCGTCGCACTCACGCGGCCACCCCCGATCCCGCAGCCACCCGGCGCGTGACCCGGCGCCCGGCACAGCCGGCTACCAGGAAGCCCGCCTCCTCCCTGAAGCCCGGCGTGACGAGCCAGCCCACGCCGGCCGTGGCGCGCGCGAGGTCACACGGGGGGTCGGCCCGCGCGCTGACCCACAAGACCGCGCCGGCGCGGCGGATACGAGCCAGCGCCGGGCGCGCGGAGGCGGCCTCGACGAGCGCCAGGCGGGCGTGCAGCGCCGGCCAGCCGGCCATGTCGGCGGCGAGGGCCGCCGGGCGCCGGTCGCCGGGCATCAGGAGCGCCGCGCCCCCGCGGCGGGCCAGGTGCACGCACAGCGAGGCGGCGGCGCGCACGGCGGCGTCCAGCGCCTCCGGCGACGGCGGGCGGGTGGCATCGAGCACGACGAGCGGCGCGGAGTCGGCCTCCGCCGTGAGCCTGCGCTCGAGCATCTCGCCACTGCGCGCGACCGCCGGCCAGTGGATTCGGGACGCAGGCGTGCCGGTCCGGTACGCGCGCAGCCCATCCAGGTCCAGCTCGGCCGCCGAGCCGGCGGCCCGCGCCCGCAGCGCCGAGCGCGAGGTCCGACCATCCTGGCCCGGGCCTCCCCCCTCTCCGCCGGACGCCCCCGGCGCGGTCACCGGCTCAAGCCGGGGCAGGACGAGCACCTCCCAGTCGCCGCCCCGCCCGGGGACGCGGCGGGTGGCCAGGTGCAGCGGATCGTGGATGGTCAGGTGCCCGGGCTCGATCGTCCGCCGCCCGCGCCGGGCGAAGCGCACGTCGATGCGCACCCGACGCGATTCGAGCTCGGCCAATGAGAGCGGGGCGTCGAGCAGCGGGTCGTGAAGCTCCCCGCGGGGGGCGGGAAGCAGGCCGGGGCGCAACGTGACCGACAGCGGATAGGTCGTGTCCTCCTCGACCGTGGAGGGGCCTCTGCGGCGCTCGAGCCTCGCCCCGGCGCCGGCCAGCGCCACCCAGGCCATCGCGCCGGCGGAGAGGAGCACCAGCGCCACGGCCGGAACGTAAAGCGAGGCTGTGTCGAAGACCAGGGCCACCGCACCCATCGCGACCCCGAGGGCGAGCGCCCCTGGACCTCGGGTCACCGCCGGCGGAGGTCGCCGGGGGCCGTCACAGCGCCGAGACCCGGTCCAGCGCATCGGCCACGACGGCGGCGCGATCCCCTCCGGCCGCCTCGGGGGCGAGCAGCAGCCGGTGGGTGAGTACCGAGGGGGCGAGTGCCTGCACGTCGTCTGGCAGCGCATGATCGCGTCCCTGAAGGGCCGCGAGCGCCTTCGCGGCCCGGAACAGCATCAGACCCGCCCTTGGGCTTGCGCCCAGCTCGACCCGTGGATCGGCGCGCGTGGCGCCGATCAGCTCGACCACGTAGCGGCGCAGCACATCGCTGCCGTGCACGGCGGCGACAGCGGCCTGGGCGGCCAGCACCTCCCCCACCTCGGTGACCGGATCGAGGTCGAGCACACGGTCGTGGTCGGAGTGGTTGGCCAGCATGTCCGACTCGGCCTCCGGGGACGGGTAGCCGAGCGACACGCGGACCATGAAGCGGTCCAGCTGGGCCTCGGGCAGCGGGTAGGTGCCCTCGTACTCGATCGG
>JBBJOH010000103.1:0-5235 GCA_037720995.1 Thermoleophilaceae bacterium | reverse complement strand
TCGGCGCGGACGGGGGCGGGCTCTCGTTCATGGTCGACTCGCGCTGCCTGGAGGGGCCGGCGGTGGCCGACGCAGAGGCGTGGGTGTTCGCGCCCGATGACGGTCAGGACGCCGTCCCCTACGACCAGCCCGAGGTGCAGGGCGCACGCCGGGACGCGCTCGCGTGGTGGTACGGGATGCTCGGCGACGCTCTGGTCTGCCATACGACCCTGGCCCTGGACGAGTCGCTATGCGCGGGGGCGATCACCGTCGTCCGGGGCCAGGTGGCTGTCCGGCCCGGGGACGATCCCTTCAGCCGCCTCTATCCGCCGAGGTGCGTTCCCTGCGCCCTGTTCGGCGTCGTGGCCCCGCCCCCGGGGCCGGTTCTCGAGCGCTACGCGGGCGCCCCGTGGCCCGGCGGGAGCTTCGGTCATGGCTGAGCAGCGGTCCCTCGGTCTGAGTCAGGAGCCGACGCGCCACGCCCTCGATCGTGCGTTCGCCGTAGTCCATCTCCGCGGGGCCCTCGGTGAGCACCGCGATCGCGATCCGGCGCCGCCCGCGCTCGAGGTAGGCCGCCTGGTGCACCAGCTCCCCGCCCGAGTCCGGCCGCCAGCCTCCCTTGAAGTAGGTGCGCCAGCCCGGGCGGGAGGCCGCTGGGATGCCCCAGGTCTGCTCGGCCATGATCGTCTCCAGGAGATCGCGCTCGAGCCCGCGATAGCGCGGTGGTGTGAGGTCATCCAGGGCCAGGAAGAAGCGGACCTGGTCGGCCGCCGTCACCCGGGCCTCCGACCACCCGTCCGAGATCGAGAAGCGGGTCATGCCGGCCGCGCGCGCCAGCGCCCGGATCTCTGGGTCGCCGACCTTGCGGTAGATCACGTCCGTGGACCCGTTGTCGGAGAGGCGGATCATGTAGCCGAGGCTCTCGCGGTCCGAGGCGGGGATCGCGGCGTGCGCGCGCGCCGCCTTGCGCAGGTAGGCCACCAGGATCATCGCCTTGACCAGGCTGGCCGAGCGGTAAGGGCGGTCCATCCCCACGCCGCGGAGCCCGCCCCTGTCGTCGCCGACGGCAAAGGACACGGCGCCCTCCCGCCGGCGCACGAAGCGGCCGGCCGCGGCCAGTGCGGCGGGTGCGGGGAAGGTCAGACGGGCAGGCGCACGCAACGCGGGATACACGCCCCAGCCCGAGTCGGTCTGCAGGAGGCCGGGCGCGGCCAGCTCGGCCACGGGGTGAAGCCTCGGATAGACGCCGGACCCCGCGGTGCCGGGGAGCGTGGCGAGCCCGCGGGTCGATCCGCCCTGGCGGTTCGATCGCCAGCTGTCGCCCACGACGAGAGCCACCGCGGCGACGGCGGCGAGCAGGGCGAGGAGTGCGGCGGCGCGGGCCACGAACGAGTAAACGGTACGCCGGGGGCGCCAGCATCGCCACCGGCCCAAAGCGAAAGGTAAGACTGCACGCATGAGCGAACGAGAATTCGACGTAGTGGTTGTGGGCGCGGGCCCCGCCGGCGAGGTGATCGCGGGACGGTTGGGCGATGCCGGATTGGACGTGGCGATGGTCGAGGCCGAGTTGCTCGGCGGCGAGTGCTCCTACTGGGCCTGCATGCCCTCCAAGGCGCTGCTGCGCCCGGGCGAGCTGTTGCCCGAGACCCGGCGGGTGCCCGGTGTGAGCGAGGCAGTCACGGGCGAGTTGGACGCCACGGCGGTGCTCGAGCGGCGCGACGAGGTCATCCACGACCTCGACGACTCCGGTCAGCAGGAGTGGGTGGAGTCCAAGGGCATCGAGCTCTTCCGCGCGCACGGCCGGCTCGAGGGCGAGCGCACGGTGCGCGCCGGCGAAGACCTGCTCACCGCCCGCAAGGCCGTGGTGCTGGCCACCGGAAGCGGCACGAACTTCATTCCGATCGAAGGCCTCGCAGACGCCAGAGCCTGGAGCAATCGCGAGGCGACGACCGCCAAGGAGGTGCCGGGACGCCTGGCGGTACTGGGCGCCGGCGTGGTCGGCGTGGAGATGGCCCAGGCCTGGTGCGCGCTCGGCGCCCAGGTCACCCTGATCGAGGATGCGGACAGGCCGCTGCTGCGTGAGGAGCCCTTCGCGGGCGAGCAGGTGCAGGCCGCCCTGATCGAGGCCGGTGTGGAGGTCCGCTGCGGCGCGACCGCCACCGCGGTGAACCGCAACGCCGACGACGAGGTGGTGATCGAGATCGAAGGCGGCCCCGCCGTGGTGGCCGACGAGATCCTCGTGGCCACCGGTCGCCATCCCTTGACCGACGACCTGGGCCTGGAGACCGTCGGGCTCGAGCCGGGCGCGTACGTCGAGGTCGACGACCAGATGCGGGCCGACGGCGTGGACGGCGGCTGGCTCTACGCGATTGGCGACGTGAATGGCCGCGTGCTGCTCACCCACATGGGCAAGTACCAGGCCCGGGCCGCCGCCGACGTGATCCAGGGCGGCGACTCCAGGGTCACCTGGGATGGCCCCATCTCACCGCGGGTGATCTTTACCGATCCCCAGGTGGCCGCGGTGGGCCACACGCTGCAGACCGCCCAGGACGCCGGCCTGAACGTGCGGGTGGTCGATCGCGATACGTCCGGCAACGCCGGCGCGAGCTTCTACGGGCGCGAGACGCAAGGCACCTGCCGGCTGGTGATCGACGGGGACCGCAAGGTCATCGTGGGCGCCACCTTCACGGGCTTCGAGGTGGCCGACTTCATCCACGCGGCCACCATCGCCATCGTGGGCGAGGTGCCACTGAAGACGCTGTGGCACGCGATCCCCTCGTTCCCCACGCGCAGCGAGGTCTGGCTGAACCTTCTCGAGGAGTACGGGATGTAGACCGGGCGCCGACGTGATGGCGGCGCCTCCACCGGGTAGGTGGACGGCATGGATGTTGCCATCAGCGCGATCGGCGCGGGTGACCCGGCGGGGGCGCACGAGTCCACCGTTCCATAGCGGCCCTGTAGGCACGTGCAGCTGAGCGACCCACGCTCGCGCACGGTGCTGGAACGCGTGCGCCGGATCCCCGAGGGCAGGGTCACCACCTACGGCGACCTGCTGCCGCGGCGCTCGCGCTACGCGGGCTCGGTGCTCGCCGCGGCGGGGAGGAGCGCCGACCGGGCGTCGGCCGGTCGAGCACCGGACCAGAACCTTGCCGGGCTTCCCTGGCACCGGGTGGTGCGCGCCGACGGCAGCCTGGCCAAGGGCGAGCGCCAGCGAGCACTCCTGGACGCCGAGGGGGTGCCGTTTCGGGGCGCGCGTGTGGACATGCGCGAGGCCTGGGTGCCGGCCGAGTCCTGACAGAGGCGGGACCGGCTCAGGCGCTGCGGCGGCGGCGCACCAGTGTCGCCACGCCCTCGACAAGCGCCACCAAGCCGACGATCATCCATTGGAGCACCGGCAGGAAGAGCAGGACGATCGGGCCAGTCGACGAGTCGTCGACCGCGGCGAAGGCCAGCATCCCCACGACCGCAGAGGCGCCGATCCCCAGCGCGCGAGCCGCGGTGCCCAGCGCGAGCCGGTCTGAGGCCAGGGCAGCCCACGGCGAGAAGCACCAGCCGGCCAAGACCACCATGAAGACGATCCCGCCGAGATCGGAGTCGCCGTGGTCGGCGGAAAGGAGAAGGGCGATCACGGTGATCGCGCCGAGTCCGGCTGCGATTCGCTTCATACGCTTCGTACCCTGGCCTCCGGCCACCGTTACGGCCGGGCGCGGTCGGGATACCCTGGCCGAGTGAGCAGAAGAGCGTCACACTGTCGCCGGAGCGAGCGCTGACCGATGCCCGCTTCGCTCATCGCCCTGCACTGCCGCACCTCGGATCGGACACCCGCTGCCGAGCGGGGCGTGACGGAGCTCGAGGGGCTGGTGGCCAAGCGCCTGGGGCGCTCGCCGCGGACGATCGGGCGCTTCGAGGGAGCGCGCGAGGCGTCGTGGGGGGACGACCTGAGCGACTGCCGCGGTTGCCTGCTGGAGGCCGGTGGTCAGGTCGAGGACGCGCTCACGGGCGCCAACGTGCCGATCCTGCTGGCCGCGGAGTGCTCGATCGGGCTGACCACGCTCCCCGCCGTGCACCGCCACCGGCCCGACGCGAAGATCCTCTGGCTCGACGCCCACGGCGACTTCAACACCCCCGGCACCACCGGTAGCGGCTACCTGGGCGGCATGGGCCTCGCCGGGGCCTGCGGTCGCTGGGATGCCGGGCTGGTCCCCGACAGCGTGGATCCGCGCCAGGTCGTGCTTGCCGGCGTCCGCGACCTGGACCCCGCCGAGCGCGAGATGCTCGAGAAGGGCTCGGTGACCGTGATCGGCGCCAGCCCGGTGGAGACCCTGGTGGCCGTGAACAACGCCCTGGACGGCGCCCCGGTCTACGTGCACCTGGACCTGGACGTGATCGATCCGGCCCAGATGCCGGCGCAGTTCCCCGCGCCCGAGGGCCTGGCCGCGGAGAAGCTGTTCGACGTGCTCGAAGCGGTGGCCGAGGGCTCCGAGATGGTGGGCGCGGAGGTCACCGCCTTCGCCGCGCCCGAGGACGAGGGGGAGCGCCAGGAGGCGGCGGCGTTGGTGATGCACGTGCTCGAGCCGCTGCTCGCCGCCGTGCCCGAGGGCGCCCGTGTCGGGGATTGAAAGTCGCGATCCGGCAGCCGTCAGCTGCCCCGTGGAGGTCGAGCCGTGGGGGCCCTGAGCGACGTCAAGGTCCTGGACCTGACCCGCCTTCTCCCCGGCGGCTTCTGCACGCTGCTGCTCGCCGACCTCGGGGCCGAGGTGCTCAAGGTCGAGGACACCGGCATGGGCGACTACGTGCGCTGGGCGCCGCCCTACTGCGAGGGCGCCGAGGACTCCGCCAAGTCGGCGCTCTACCTGGCGCTGAACCGGGGCAAGCGCTCGGTTCGCCTGGACCTCAAGGAGGAAGCCGGGCGCGAGGTGCTGCTGCGCCTGGTCGAGCGCTGCGACGTGGTGGTCGAGGGGTTTCGGCCGGGCGTGATGGACCGCCTCGGCGTGGGATACGACGTGCTGCGCGAGCGCAACCCCAAGCTCGTCTACTGCGCGATCACCGGCTACGGGCAGACCGGCCCCTACACAGCGCGGTCGGGGCACGACCTGAACTACCTCGGACTCGTCGGGATGCTCGATCTCGGAGGGTCCGAGGACGGCCCGCCGGTACAGGCCGCCGGCCAGATCGCCGACCTCGGCGGCGGCGGGCGGCAGGCCGACGACCCCCCACATGCCGCCCCGGGCGGGGCGGGTCGCGGCCGCGGGGGGC
>JBBJOH010000102.1:0-5306 GCA_037720995.1 Thermoleophilaceae bacterium | reverse complement strand
TCTCGTCCAGAGCCACGACCGAGGGCTCGGAGGCCACGATCCCCTCGCCGCGGACGTAGACCAGCGTGTTGGCGGTCCCGAGGTCGACCGCGATGTCGCGCCCGCCTATGGCGCGCTTGAAGAGGGAGGGCACGGCGAGAACCCTGGCAGGTAGGACCTCGGAAGGGACGGTTCGTGCGCTGCCAGGTTCATTCGTCCATCGGTGACGACGATCCACCGCTCAGGGCCTGGACCTCCACGAGATCATCGATGATGGCCAGGTCAGCGGTATCGGCCGTCAGCAGCGGCACCCCATGGACATTGGCGGTCGCGGCAATGGCGAGATCGATTGCGCGCCGGCGCGGCCGTCCACCCCGGTCGGCGACCGCCGCGGCGAGGCGGCCCCACTCCCGGCCCACCGGGGAGTCGACCGGCAGCGGGTCGAAGGTCGCCTCGATCACCCCGAGTCGCTGGGTACGACGAGATCGCTCCCCGGGGTCGACGGCAACCAGCGCTCCGAAGTGCAGCTCGGCGAGCGAGGCGGCGCTGATCGCCCCCTCGACGTCATCAGGCGCACCGGCCCCGATCAGCACGGAGGTGTCGAGCAGGACCCGGCTCACGCGAACGGGTCGCGGAGCGCCGCCTCGAAGCGCCCGAGATCTGAGGCCAAAGTGCACGGTGCCGGCGTCTCGAACACCGCCGTCAGTGCGACTCCGCCGACCCAGCGCTGCTTGGCGGCAGGTCCGAGCTTCGCGACGGGGCGCCCCGCCACGGTGATCGTGAGCTCCTCGCCGGCCTCGGCCCGCCGCAGGACGTCGGACACGTTGTTGCGAAGCTCCTTCTGCGGGATGGACGACATCGAGACCGCCAAGGTAGCAGTTCTGCTACCTTGTCGCCAAGCCGTCTGTGGGAAGAGCCCGATTTAGGCACGAGACCCGGAGGTGACGTTCACTCTGCTCCCGCCGCCTTCTTCTTCTCTCGCTCGGCCTCGCGCAGCTCGATCCGCCGGATCTTGCCCGTCAGCGTCTTGGGCAGGTCGTCGACGAACTCGATCTCGCGCGGATACGCGTAGGCCGATAGATGACCGCGAACGAACGCCTTGATGTCGTCCGCCGTCTCGTCGCTGGCCTCGTGACCCTCGGCCAGGCACAAGAAGGCCTTGACGATCATCCCCCGCTTCTCGTCGGGTGAGGCCACGGCGGCGGCCTCGAGCACCGCCGGGTGCTCCACGCAGGCCGACTCCACCTCGAACGGGCCGATCCGGTACCCGGCGGAGATGATCACGTCGTCGGCGCGCCCCGCGTACCAGACGTATCCGTCCTCGTCCATCTGGGCGGCGTCCCTGGTGTGGAACCACTCGCCTCCGAACTCCTCCTCGGTTTCCTCGGGCCGATTCCAGTAGCCGATCGGGTAGTGCGGGTTCGAGCGCGCCCGCAGGCAGATCTCGCCGCGCTCGCCGGTGGGCACCGGCTTCTCGTCCTCGTCGAGGAGCTGCACGTCCCAGCCGGGCATGACCTTGCCCATCGACCCCTCGCGCACCTCGACGGTCGGGAAGTTGCCGCACAGCGGATAGCTCTCGGTGAGCCCGTAGTAGTCGAGCACGGTCAGGCCGTACTGATCCCGAAACCAGCGGATGACCTCGGGGTTCAGCGGCTCGCCGGCCGAGCATGTGATCCGCAGCTCTGTAAGCGGGAAGCGCTGTGCGGCGTCCTTGACCCCGGTCATGGCGCGCAGCGCCGTCGGCGTGGTGAACATGTTCTGCACCCCGCGCCGCGACAGGAACTCCAGCTGCTCCTCGGGGTCAAAGCCGCCCTCGCGGGCGAACACCAGCGCGGCGGCCCCGTAGCGCCACGGTCCGAGCAGCGGGGCGATGCCCGCCGCCCAGGCCCATTCTCCCATGCCGTGGAACAGCTCGCCGTCGCGCACGTCGTGGCAGAACTCGAACTCCTCGTGGGCGAGCAGGTAGCGGTGGGCGTGCAGGATCCCCTTGGCCAGGCCGGTGGTGCCGGACGAGTAGTAGAGCTGCGCGGGATCGTCGGCGGAGGTGTCGACCACGTCGCAGGAGGTCGGCGCCTCGGCCATCTCGGCGTCCAGGTCCACGTCCTCGCCGGCCTCGCCCCCGAGCAGGAGCACCTCGTCGACCAGATGGTCGGGGAACCGCTCGCGGTTCGCCTTGTCGGTGACCAGCACCTTCGCGCCCGAGTCGCGCAGCCGGTGCTGGATGCCCTCGTCGCCGTAGAGCACCGACATCGACAGCAGGATCGCCCCCCGCTTGAAGGTCCCCAGGAACACCGCCGCGGTCTCGGGCAGCGAGGGCAGCAGCGTGGCCACGCGGTCGCCGGGCTCGACACCGTGGGCCTCGAGCACGTTGGCCACCTGGTTGGAGAGGTCCTGCAGCTCGCCGAAGGGCACGTCGCGCTCGGCGCCCGTGTGGTCCTCCCAGACCATCGCGAGCTTGTCGCGCGGGTGCTTGTCGCACACGTCGACGGCGATGTTGTAGCGGTCGGGCACCTCCCAGGTGTGCGCCTCGCGCATCTGCTCGTAGTCGCCGAGCTCGTACTTTCGGCAGCTCATCTCCTGCCCGTCCTCTCCTCGATTCGTACGGTAGTACCCGCTCTGCGGGCGATGACACCGGAGGTCAGACCTTCACCACGGCCTCTAAGAGACCGAGCATGAGCACGAGAGTGGACCCCGACGAGATCCAGATCACACGAAGCGAGAAGACGCTGGCCGTGGTGCTGGCGATCTTCATGTTGATCGGCGGGCTATGGGTGGGGGGCCGGCAGTGCTCTCGGCCGCGGGGATCGCGATGTCCTTGGCGGCGATGGTCGCGCTTCAGCGCTACCTGGCCAAGCGCCTCCCCGCCCGCCGCGTCAAGCGCCGGGAGTGCCCGGTGTGCGCGTATCCGGTCACCGCCGAGCACCGCTTCTGCGAGGGCTGCGGACGCGAAGTGGTGGCCGACTGCGCCAAGTGCGGGCAGCGACGCAGAGTCGGCACGATGCGGTGCGGCGCGTGCGGAGCTGCGTGACCCCGACGTCGGCCCGACCACGCTCAGCCCAGGCGCCGCTTGGGCTTGCGGCGGGCGGGTAGGGTCGCCCGATGGACGCCCCGCTCGAATCCGGCGAGACCGTGATCAAGGAAGGGCGCGCGAACCTCATGCGGGGCGCCGAAGGAGTCGGGGGTCGTCTGTCTCTGACCGACCGCAGGCTGGTGTTCGAATCCCACGCGCTGAACCTGCAGCGCGGGCCCGCGCTGGTGGCGCTGTCCGAAGTCGCGGGACTGGACAAGGTGTGGACGCGCGTGTTCGGGCTCATCCCCCTCGCGCCCAACGGGCTGGCCATCCGCAGCGCCGACGGACAGGAGCTGCGGTTCGTGGTCAGCGGCCGGTCGAAGTGGATCGAGGCGATCGAGGCGGCGACCAGGGCGGACACCCCGGGCGATCCAGGCTCTCAGTCATCGCCCGCCGCGTAGCGCACGATCGACTTGTCGATCAGCCACTCCACCGGCGCCCGGTCGTCGGTGTAGGCGCTCCCGCCGCGGAGTGCCGGCCCGAGGCCGTCCGCCGCCTCGTTCGCCGTCGGCCGGAGCCCGGGCGGCAGCCGCTGGACCATGCCGCGCAGGTGATCGGCCGATAGCCGCGAGCGGCTCGCCACCACCCACGTGTTGGTGTCCTCGATCGGATAGCGCACGACACTCGGAAACGCTCGGCGCATGCCGGCTGCGCCGACCTTCTCCAGGCCTTGGTCTCCCTCGGGATGGCCCACGTTGACCATCACCACACCGCCGGGGGCCAATCGGTCGCGGCAGAGCTCGAAGAACTCCTTCGTGGTCAGGTAGAAGGGGATGTAGGGCTGGCGGTAGGCGTCGACAATCAGGACGTCGTAGCGGCCGTCGCTGCGCTTCAGCCACGGGCGGGCGTCCTCGTGGTGCATCCGCAGCCGGGGGTTGTTCATGTCGAAGAAGCGGCGACCGATGTCCGAGAGCTCGGAGTCCAGCTCCACTCCGTCGATCCGCGTGGAGGGAAAGAGGCGCCCGTAGGCGCGAGCGGTGGTGCCGGCCGCGTTGCCCAGGATCGCCATTCGCCGCGGCGCGCGGTTCAGCGCCGCGAAGGGAAGAACCAGCGCCCCGTCCCAAACCCCGCCGGTGAGCACCGTGGTGGGCTGATAGACCGAATGCTGGGCCTGGCCCTCGTTGAGCTCGAGCGTGCGAGAGCCGTCGTCGCGCTGGATCACGCGCGCGTACTGGTACTCCGTGTCGGTCTCATAGATCACCCGTCCGTCGTCGGTCTGGGCTTTGAGCGTGCCCACCGGGAGCGCCATCAGCACGGCGATCGCAGCCGGGGCCAGGGCCCAGCGCTTCAGCGGCCGCAGGCCCAGCACCGCCACCAGCGCGATCGCCAGCGCGAAGATGAGGAAGGTACGGCGCGTGCCGACCGCCGGGATCAGCAGCAGAGCCGACAGCAGCGTGCCCACGAGGCTCCCGGCCGTGGACAGCGCGTAGAGCCGACCCGCCACCTCGCCCGCCTCCTCCACGGTGTTCACCGCCAGCCGGATCGCCCAGGGGGAGACCGCACCGAGCAGCAGCACCGGCAGGGCGACCAACGCCAGCACGCCGATCAGCGATCCCAGGAAGGCGCCGGCCGAGATCGAGTCCAGGGCGCTCACGGCCAGGTTCAGCAGGGGGTCGGCCACGAACGGCACGAGCGCCAGCAGCAGGGCGGCCACCAGCGACAGCAGGCACAGCCCGCGCATGTGGGGGTGGCGATCGGCGAAGCGCCCGCCGAGCCAGTAGCCGATGGACAGGGCCACCAGCACCACCCCGATGGTGTTGGCCCACACGACGGTCGAGGCGCCGAAGTACGGCGAGAGCAGCCGTACCGCGGCGATCTCGGCCCCCAGCGACCCGGTGCCCACGGTGAAGACCAGCAGCGGAAGCGGTGGCATCGAGCGGGACGTTAGGGGATCGCGGATTCTGCGCCTCCATGGCCGCGGGCGGGTGCTGGAGGCGGGTGAGCCGGAGTTCTATGAGAAGTACAAGGCGGAGAAGAACGCGACGAGCATCGACGGCCTGTCGGCTGTTCAGTCCTCGTAACGAGGACTGAGAGGGTCGTCTCAGCCCTCGTAGAGCTCGAAGTCCTTCTTACGGGCGCCGCACACGGGGCAGAACCAGTCGTCGGGGATGTCCTCGAACGCCGTTCCCGCGGGGATGCCGCCGTCCGGATCGCCCTCCGCGGGGTCGTAGACGTAGCCGCAGGAGACGCAGATCCACTGCTGGGGGGTGGTGGCGGTGTCGCTCACGGGCGAGCAATCTAGCGCGCCCGTCCCGTG
>JBBJOH010000101.1:0-5311 GCA_037720995.1 Thermoleophilaceae bacterium | reverse complement strand
GGCGTCTCCCACCACACCGCCTCGCTGGCCCTGCGCGAGAAGCTGGCCATGCCCGAGGGCCGGGCCACGGCTGTCCTGTCCGAGCTGCGAGCGGGCGAGGCCGTGCACGAGGCCGTGGTGGTCTCCACATGCAACCGCACCGAGCTCTACCTGATCACCCCCGACGCCGTCGAGGCCGAGAGCGCCGCGCTGGCCGTGCTGTCCCGCCAGGCCGAGATCCGCCCCACCGAGCTGACCGACTCGCTCTACGCGATGCGCGACCGCGAGGCGGTGCGCCACCTCTTCTCGGTGGCCTCGGGGCTGGACTCCATGATCATCGGCGAGGCCGAGATCCAGGGCCAGATCAAGCGCGCCTACGAGCTCGCCCTGGTCGAGGGCGCCACCGGCCCGATCACCAACCGCCTCTTCCGCGAGGCTCTCGGAGCCGGCAAGCGCGTGCGCACCGAGACCGGGGTGGGGCGCTCGCGGGTGTCGGTTTCGTCGGTGGCCGTAGAGCTGGCCGGCGCGATGCTCGGCGACCTCTCCCAGCGGCGGGTGCTGGTGATCGGAGCCGGGGAGACCGGCGAGCTGACCGCTCGGGCCCTGCGCGCCGGCGGCGTGCAGACCGTGTTCGTGGCCAACCGCCGCTACGACCGCGCCATCGGCCTGGCGCAGCGTTTCGGGGGCTCCGCCATCCGCTTCGACGATCTACCGGCTGAGCTGGCGCGCACCGACATCGTGGTCTCCTCCACCGCCTCGCCCCACCAGATCCTCGACCGCGACGATCTGGAGCTGACGATGGCCGAGCGCCCGGACCGGCCGCTGGTGGTGATCGACATCGCGGTGCCCCGCGACGTCGACCCCGAGGCGCGTGACCTCCCGGGCGTGGCCCTGTACGACATGGACGACCTCCAGCGCGCCGCGGCCCGCGGGCGAAGCGTGCGTGAGGCCGAGGCCGCCCGGGCGCGATCGCTTGTCGAGGAGGAGGTCGAGCGCTTCGACTCGTGGCTGGCCAGCCTCGATGTGGTACCCACCATTGCGGCACTGCGCGAGCGCGGCGAGCACATCGTCCAGACCGTGCTCGCCGAGAATCGGCACCGCTGGGAATCGCCGTCCGACGCCGACCGGGACCGGGTGGAGGTGATGGCCCGGGCGATCGTGAGCCGGATGCTGCACGAGCCCACCCTGCGGCTCAAGCAGTCGGCCGAAGCGTCCGACGGTGATCGGGACCCGGGGCGGGACTCCTACTTCCACATCCAGGCGCTGCGCGAGCTGTTCGGCCTGGAGCCCGCCGCGCCGGAGCTCGACGGGCAGGGCGGCGCCGAGGTCGCCGACCTCGACGCACGCCGTCACCGCCGCCGCCAGCCGTGAAGCTGGGCAGCCGCGGCAGCGCCCTCGCCGTGGCCCAGGCGGAGCTCGTCCGCGATCGCCTGGAGGCGATCGGCGAGGAGGTGGAGATCGTGACCATCAGGACCTCGGGCGACGAGCGCCCCGGCGGTCGACCGGCGCCCACGACCCAGGACAAGGAGCGCTTCGTCAGGGAGATCGAGGACGCCCTGCTCGACGGGCGGATCGACTTGGCCGTGCACTCGGCCAAGGACGTGCCGGCGCTGCTGCCCGACGGCCTGGCGATCGTCGGCGTACCCGATCGCTCCGACCCGCGCGACGCCGTCTGCGGCGCCGGCGCCACGGCCGACCTGCCCGAGGGCGCCGTGGTGGGAACGGCGAGCCTGCGCCGCCGCTCGCAGCTGCTGGCGCTGCGCCCCGACCTCGACGTCCGGGAGGTGCGCGGCAACGTGGACACCCGTCTGCGCAAGCTGTCCGAGGGCCACTACGACGCGCTGGTGCTGGCCGCTGCAGGCCTGCGCCGGCTGGGACGAAGCGAGGGCGAGCCCATCCCCTGGGAGGAGATGGTGCCCGCGCCCGGACAGGGATGCCTGGCGCTCGAGGGCCGCACCGACGACGCGCGTGTGGGTGACCTGGCCGTGGCGCTGACCGACCACGCGGCCCTGGTCGCGCTGACGGCCGAGCGGGCGCTGGTGACCAAGCTTCAGGCCACCTGCCAAACGCCCGTGGGGGCCTATGCGCGCGAGCACGACGGCGTCCTGCGCCTCGATGGCTTCGCCGGCACACCCGACGGAGCCGCCTGGGTGCGCGACACCCTCGAAGGCGATCGGGCAGACCCCGCCGCCCTGGGCGTCGCGGTGGCCGAGCGGATGCTGGCCGCCGGGGCACGCGAAGTGCTCGGCCGGGCCGGTTAGCGTCTCCGCAATGGCCGACGGCGTCGTCTACCTGGTGGGAGCCGGCCCCGGCGACCCCGGGCTGATGACCCGCCGCTCTCTGGAGCTGATCGCCGAGGCCGACGCCATCCTCTACGACCGGCTGATCCCCGCCGCCGCCCTGGACGGCGCGGGAGAGGACTGCGACCTGATCTACGTGGGCAAGGCGCCAGGCGATGTCGCCATGAGCCAGGAGGGGATAGACCAGCGGCTCGTGGATCTGGGCCGGGCGGGCAAGCGCGTGGTGCGGCTCAAGGGCGGCGACCCGTTCGTGTTCGGACGCGGCGGCGAGGAGGCCGAGGCGCTGCGCGACGCCGGCGTGGACTTCGAGGTCGTTCCCGGCGTGACGTCCGGTGTGGCCGCCCCCGCGTACGCGGGCATCCCGGTCACCCACCGCGACGCCGCCTCCGCGGTGGCCTTCGTGACGGGGCACGAGGACCCGGAGAAGGCGGACAGCGCATTGGACTGGAAGGCCCTGGCGCGCTTCCCCGGCACGCTCGTGCTCTACATGGGCGTGAAGAACCTGTCGCTGATCGCCGGGCGGCTGACCGCGGCCGGGCGTGACCCCGGCGAGCCCGCAGCGGTGATCGCGCGGGGGACCCTTCCCGCCCAGCGATCGGCCACCGGCACGCTCGGAGACATAGCCGAGCGGGTCGCCGCGGAGGACATCCGGGCCCCGGCCATCACCGTGATCGGACCCGCGGCCGGACTGCGGGAGACGCTGGCCTGGGTGGAGCGCCGTCCACTGCACGGACGCAGCGTCGCCGTGACGCGCGCCCGGGCACAAGCCGGCGGGCTGGCCGCCCGCCTGCGCACGCTCGGCGCCGAGGTGGTGGAGGCGCCGGCCATCCGGATCGAGCCGCGACCGGTCCCGCCCGAGCTCGCATGTATCGGCGACTACTCGCTTGTCTGCCTCACGAGCCCCAACGGCGCCTCGCTGCTGATGGAAGGTCTGGCCTCCCATGGTCTGGATGCGCGCGCCCTGGCCGGCGCGACCGTAGCCGCGATCGGCCCCGGGACGGCCCGCGAGCTGGCCGCCCACGGCATCCGCTCCGACGTGGTTCCGCCGCGTTCGATCGCCGAGTCGCTGGTGGAGGCGCTCGAGGACGTGCCGGTGGAGGGTAGGCGCGTGATGGTGGCCCGCGCCGCCGAGGCGCGCGACGTCCTACCCGAGGCCCTGGCCGCCCGCGGCGCCCGGGTGGACGTGGTGGCGCTCTATGACACGGTGATCGAGCCGCTGACCGATGCCCAGCGGGACGCGCTGGACTCGGCCGACTACGTGACCTTCACCTCCTCGTCGACCGTGCGCTTCCTGATGGAAGGTGTGGGCGCGTTCCCGGGCGGCGCGCGGCTGGTGTCCATCGGCCCCGTGACCAGCGCCACCGCCCGCGAGCACGGCCTTGAGGTGCACGTGGAGGCGCAGCGCCACGACATCGACGGTCTGGTGGACGCGTTGGTGGCCGACGCGGCCCGGCGTGCGTCGTGATCGTCACGCTGCTCACCGACTACGGGCACGACGACGACTTCGCCGGCATCTGCCATGCGGTGATCGCCTCGGTCGCACCCGAGGTGCGCGTGATCGACATCACTCACGGGATCCCCCGCTTCGACGTTCGCCGCGGCGCCCTGGCCCTGCGCGACGCGCTGCCCTACCTGCCGGTCGGCGTGCACGTGGCCGTGGTCGATCCCCAGGTGGGCACCGAACGGCGGGCGGTCGCCCTGAGCACGGCCGAGGGGAGGATGTTCGTCGGCCCCGACAACGGGCTGCTGTCCCTGGCCGCCGAGCGCGCCGGCGGGGTCGAGGTGGCTGTGGACATCACGCGCTCGCCCCACCGGCTCGAGCCGGTGTCGGCCACCTTCCACGGCCGCGACCTGTTCGCCCCGGTGGCGGCGAGGCTGGCGGCGGGCTGCGAGATCGCCGATGCGGGCACGCCGTTGGACCCCACCGAGCTGCAGATGATCGAGCTGCCGCGGCCATCGATGGACGCCGACACGCTGGTGACCCACGTTCTCTACACCGACGACTTCGGCAACTCGACGCTGGACGCCGGCCACGAGGACCTGGCCGGCACCGGGCTGACCCTGGGCCGCCCCGTGGACGTCCAGGTGGGTGGGCGGCGGCTCGCGGCCACATACACGTCCAGCTTCGCGGACGTGGAGCCGGGCGACGCAATCCTCTATGAGGACGCCCAGCGCGCACTGGCGCTCGCGATCAACCGCGGCGACGCGGCGGCCGCGTTCGGGCTGGCGCCCGACACCGAGGTGCGGCTGCGTCCACGATGATCGGGCACCCGCGCGCCCACCATCGGCTGACCGACTCCACCAACCGCGTGGCACGCGACCTGGCCGCCGCGGGCGCGCCGCACGGCACGCTCGTCACGGCCGGCGAGCAGAGCGCGGGACGCGGTCGCTCGGGGCGCGCATGGGCGGCGCCCGCCGGATCCTCGGTGCTGATGTCCGTGGTGCTGCGGGAGCCGGGCCAGGGTGGCCCGCTGCTGCCCCTGACCGCGGCGGTGGCGCTGGCCGACGTGCTGGCCGAGCTGGTCGGGGACGTGCGGATCAAGTGGCCCAACGACGTCTGGGTCGGCGGGCGCAAGGTCGCCGGCATCCTCGTCGAGGGCCGGCCGCAGGAGAATTGGTTCGTGCTCGGGATCGGGCTCAACGTGAGCATCTCCGCCGAGCAGCTTCCGGATGAGCTCCGGGATACCGCGACCTCGATCGCCGCCTCCGGTGGGGGCAGGCACCGGGTCGAGGACCTGCTGGAGACGCTGCTCACCGTGCTCGACCGCCGGCTGGGCCAGAAGCCGGCGGAGGTCCTGGGCGCCTGGCGCGAGCGCGACGCCTTGCTCGGATCGGCCATCTCCTGGGGCGGCGGCGAGGGGGTGGCGGCCGGCGTGGACTACTCGGGCGCGCTGCTGGTGGACACGGCCGACGGGCGCGTTGCGCTGGACGCGGGCGAGGTCCACCTCCATCCCAGGTCCTGAGCAGGGGGTCGGTCGCCGTCGGGCTCGGTCGGCGGCATGGCCGATCGGAGCCGTCGGGCTCGGTCGGCG
>JBBJOH010000100.1:0-5336 GCA_037720995.1 Thermoleophilaceae bacterium | reverse complement strand
CGAGAACACGAGCGCCTCATGCGGCCAGCCTCCCCAGGAAGCGGTCGAACAGGTGCTCCGCGTCGTGGGGCCCCGGGCCGGCCTCGGGGTGGTACTGCACGGTGGAGGCGGGCACGTCCCGAAGGACCAGGCCCTCCACGGTGCGGTCATAGAGGTTGAGCTGGCTCAGCTCGGCCGTGCCGAAGTCGGTCTCCCAGCGCATCGCCTCCGAGCCGTCGATCGTCTTCTCCCCGCCCGGCCCGAGTACCGCGAAACCGTGGTTCTGGCTCGTGATCTCGACCTTGCCCGTCTCCAGGTCCTTGACCGGATGGTTGGCGCCGCGGTGGCCGAAGGGGAGCTTGAAGGTCTGAAGCCCCACGGCGCGGCACAGCAGCTGATGGCCCAGGCAGATGCCCCACACCGGCTTCTCGCCGATCAGTCCGCGCACGGTGGCGACCACGTGGTCGAGCGCCGCGGGGTCCCCGGGTCCGTTGGCCAGGAACACCGCGTCGGGCTCGCGGGCGCGGATCTCCTCGGCCGTGACCGTGCACGGATGCAGCTCGATCCGCGCCCCGCGCTCGCGCAGGTTGCGCACGATCGACCATTTGATGCCGGTGTCGATCCCGACGATCAGCGGCCCGTCGGTGGAGCCGTCGAGCGCGTCGTGGACGATCGGCTCGGCCGGCGTGACCTCGGCGGCCAGGTCTCGCCCGCTCATCGGCGGCTCGGCGAAGACCCGTTCGCGCGCCTCGGGCACCGGCGTGTCGGCCCAGAAGACCCCGCCGCGCATGGAGCCCTTGTCGCGGATGTGGCGCACCAGCGCGCGCGTGTCCACCCCGGTCAGCGCCGGGATGCCGTGCGCGGACAGCCACGAGAGCCAGCCGGCCTCGGCCCCAGGGGCATCGGCGCGGTCGACTCCCTCGCGCATGATCACCGCCCGGGCGTGGAGGGCGCTTGACTCCATGGCCGCGGCCGACACGCCGTAGTTCCCGACCATGGGGTAGGTGAAGACGATGATCTGCCCGCGGTAGCTGGGGTCGGTGACCGACTCCTGATACCCCGACATGGCAGTGTTGAAGACCACCTCCCCGGTCGGAGAGCCCGCGACGGATCCGGCATCCCTGCCAGATCCGACAGGAGAGCCCGCGACGGATCCGGCATCCCTGCCGGATCCGACAGGAGAGCCCGCGACGGATCCGGCATCCCTGCCGGATCCGTCAACCGCAGCGCCGACCGCCTCCCCGTCGAAGCGCTCGCCGTCCTCGAGCAGGAGATAGGCGCCCCTCGGTGCGGTGCTCGGCCGGCCGGCGCCCCGTGCCGGCATCAGCTCACCGCCCCGACGGCGAACGAGCGCTCGCGAAAGGCCACGGCGCCCCCGGCGATCGTCATGCGCGCGCGGCCGGGCAGGCGCCGGCCGGAGAAGGCGCTGTTGGCCGAGCGGCTCTCGTAGCCCGCCTCCCCCACCTGCCATTGCGACGACAGGTCGACCAGGCACACGTCGGCCGGATGTCCCTCGGCCAGCGTGGGCACGTGCAGGTCAAACGGCTCTCCGCCGGCCGTCATCCGCTCCACGACCAGAGCCAGGTCGAGGATCCCGGGCACCACGAGGTCGGTGTGCACGGCGGCGAAGGCCGTCTCCAGACCGGTGACCCCCAGCGGGGCGTCCTCGAAGGGCTGCTCCTTCTCCTCCCGCGAGTGCGGGGCGTGGTCGGTGGCGATGGTGTCGAGCACACCCGAGCGCACCCCTTCGACGATCGCCTGGCGGTCGGCCTCCGAGCGAAGCGGCGGGTTCATCTTCTTGTGGGTGTCCAGGCCCCGAACGGCCTCGTCGGTGCACAGCAGGTGGTGCGGCGTGGCCTCGGCGGTCACCTTCACGCCCGCGGCCTTGGCCCGCTCGAGCACCTCCACCGTCGCGGCGGCCGATACGTGCTGCACGTGGATGCGCGCGTCCTCGAAGGCGGCCAGCTGGCAGTCGCGGGCCACCATGCTCGATTCCGACACCGAAGGTATGCCCGCGACCCCCAGCAGCGCGGAGACCTCGCCCTCGTGCATGACCCCGCCGGCGGAGAGCGAGGGGTCCTCCTCGTGCAGGGCGATCGTGAGCCCGGCCAGCCTCTGGTACTGAAGCGCTTGGCGCATCAGGCCGGCCGAGCGGATGGGTAGGCCGTCGTCGGTCAAGCCTGCGGCTCCGGCGCCGGCCAGGTCGGCCATCTCGGTCAGGCGCTCGCCCCTCTGGCCCACGGTCACGGCGGCGGTGAACCCCGTCGGGACCCTGGCCTCCGTGGCCGCCCGCTCGCGCAGGGACCCGAGCACCGAGGCGTTGTCGACCACCGGGTCGGTGTTGGGCATGGCCAGGATGGCGCAGAAGCCGCCCGCCGCGGCCGCGCGCGTGCCCGTCTCGATGTCCTCCTTGTACTCCTGCCCGGGCGTTCGCAGGTGCACGTGGGGGTCGACGAAGGCCGGGAAGGCGTGCAGGCCCTCTCCGTCGACCAGCTCGGCTCGATCCGGGGCCTCCAGCGCGCCCGGCTCGCCCAGCGCCACGATCCGGCCGTCGAGGACCAGCAGGTCGCCAAGGCCGTCGAGCCCGGCGCGCGGGTCGAGCAGATGGGCGCCTCGCACCAGCACCGTGGCCGCAGGCACGGGAGCGCGATCGAGCACGGAGCGAGTCACGCCGGCTGGGGCTCCGTGCCGGCGCGCTCGGACGAGCGATCGGGCTCTGTCACCGGGCCGCCGGCCAGCAGCTCGTAGAGCACCGCCATCCGCACGACCACGCCCGCCTGCACCTGATCGGCGATCAGGGCCTGCGGCGAGTCGATCACCTCCGCCGAGAGCTCCACGCCGCGGTTGACCGGGCCGGGATGCATCAGCAGCTGCTTGGGTCCCAGCCGGCGCGCGTTGACCTGGTACTGGGCGACGTACTCGCGCAGCGAGGGGACGAAGGACCCGGTCATGCGCTCGTGCTGCATGCGCAGGGCGTAGACCACGTCCGCCTGGCCCAGGTCGTCGAGGGTGTGGCGCACAGCGCAACCGAGCGACTCGACCCCGCGCGGGATCAGGGTTGGCGGCCCGCAGACCGTCACGCGGCAGCCCATGCGGCCGAAGGCGAGGATGTTCGACCGAGCCACGCGGGAGTGCAGGACGTCGCCGACGATCCACACGTTCAGGCCCTCCAGCCGGCCCGCGCGACGGCGCAGCGTGTACAGGTCGAGCAACGCCTGGGTGGGGTGCTCGCGCTTGCCGTCGCCGGCGTTGATCACCGCGGCCTGGGTCCAGCGGGCCACCAGCCCGGCCGCGCCGGCGGCGGTCGAGCGAAACACGATCGCCGCCGGGTCGTAGGCCGACAGGGTCTGGACCGTGTCCTTGAGCGACTCGCCCTTGTCCACCGAGGACCCGGCGGCCTTCACCGTCACCAGGTCGGCCGACAGGCGCTTGGCGGCGATCTCGAACGACGACTGCGTGCGGGTGGAGGCCTCGTAGAAGAGGTTGATCACCGTGCGGCCGCGAAGCGTGGGCACCTTCTTGATCTCGCGGCCGGACACCTCGGCGAAGCTCTCGGCCCGGCCGAGGATGCGCTCGATGTCCGCGCGGGTCAGGTCGTCCACCGAGAGCAGGTGACCTTTCATCCCTCTCCCCTCCTGATCGTGATCTCGGCGTCCTCGGGGGCGATCGTCACTCGATCCTCTCCGTCGAGCTCCGCCAGATGGACCTGCACCCGCTCCTCCCGCGCCGTAGGCAGGTTCTTGCCCACGTAGTCGGGCCGGATCGGCAGCTCGCGGTGGCCGCGGTCGGCCAGGACGGCCAGCTGCACGCGCGCGGGGCGCCCGTAGTCGAACAGGGCGTCGATGGCGGCGCGCACCGTGCGGCCCGTGAACAGCACGTCGTCGACAAGCACGACCGTGGTGCGATCGACCGCGAAGTCCACGTGGGAGGCGTGCACCACGGGCTGGGCGCCCGGCTGGCGCATGCCGACGTCGTCGCGGTAGAAGGAGATGTCGACGTCGCCGAGGGGGACCGGCTCGCCGACGAGCTCGGCCACCAGCTCGCGCAGGCGCCCGGCGATCAGCGCTCCGCGACGGTGGATGCCAACGATGGCGATCGGCTCGCCTCGGTTCTTCTCGACGATCTCGTGAGCGACGCGCACCAGCGTGCGCCGCACGTCGTCGCGGTCGAGAACGACCTTGTAGGTCAAGCGGTTCTGCCCCTTCCTGGCCTCTCGGGACCGGGTTAAAGGAACGGCACGGCGAATGTAGCAGTGCCCGCGGCGGGACCAGCCAAGCGCGCCTCTTCAGCGAACTGGCGCCAAGCCTCAGCCCTCCGGCCCAACCCGCCGCAGCCAGAAGCCCGAAGGGTAGTTCTGGCCCGTGTAGCCGGGCACGAGCGTCTCGAAGCGCTCGGACTCGTAACGGGCCACGGCGTGGTTGGCCAACAGGACCTCGAACCCGGCGTTGAAGGCGAGGAAGGCCTGCAGCAGGTACTGCTCAGTCCAGTGCATGTCGAGGTGCTCGGTGAGCGCCCGGTGGTACTCGTCGGGCAGCCAGATGTCATGGAAGTGGACCAGCACGCCGGGCGCGAGCAGCGGCAGTACCTCGAGGACGATGTAGTTGACGTCGCCGCCGATCTTGACGACGTGGGTCGTGTCGACGAAGAGAATGTCGTTGCGGCGCAGTTCCCTGAACTCACTCAGCGGGATGTCTTGGGCGGCGCGGGAGGAACAGCCTCTGACGCCGATGGCGCCAGGCCCCACGATGCCTTGCGGAAAAGGGTCGTTGGCCAGGAGGGACGGGACCCTCCCCTCGCGACCGTTGGCCGCCGCGGCCATCCCCAAGGCCAGCGTCGAAAAGCCCGACCCCAGCTCGAGGATGCGGTCCGGCCGGAAGCGGCGCACCATCGCGTAGGCCACCTCGGCGTCGCCGTATTCGTACGTGCCGTTCTCGAAGAAGAACCCGCCGACTCCGCTGGTCTTCGGCGCTTGGAGCTCCCGGATACCTTCCCCAAGCTCACGCTCGGCGAACGCGATCTGACGGCCTGGATCGAAGTCGATGCCACACAGAGCTGTGCGCTGGTCCCAGACATCGGACGGGAGCCGGTCGAAGTCGGGGACCGGCGAGTAGTAGTCGCGCCGCACGAGGTCGTAGTTCTCCTTCCGCGCGATATGGAAGCCGACTCGGCCGGCCGCTCGCCGTCCCGCTCTGCGGAAGGCGCGTCCAAGTCTGGGCACGGCTGAGGTGCTACGTAGACGACCGCTCATTCGTCTCCTCGGACGTGCTCTGGCCCTCCGCGCTCGGGCAGCGGGATCACCACAGAGTCGAAGTCGCGCGGGACGATCGTCGGCTCGAACACGGCGGTCGCCTCGGCCC
>JBBJOH010000099.1:0-5355 GCA_037720995.1 Thermoleophilaceae bacterium | reverse complement strand
CCCGACACCGCGGCGGGCACCCGGGCGGCCTTGGGCCGGGCGATCGAGGAAGCCGACGTGGTGTGCGTGACCGGCGGCGTGTCGGTGGGCTCCCACGATCACGTCAAGGGCGCCTTTGCCGAGCTGGGCGTACGGGAACGCTTCTGGCGGGTGGCGCTGAAGCCCGGCAAGCCGACCTGGTTCGGAGTGGGACCGGCCGGCGAGCGAAGGGTGGCGTGCTTCGGCTTGCCGGGCAACCCGGTCTCGGCCGTCGTCACCTTCATCCTCTTCGTGCGCCCGGCGCTGCGGGCGCTGCAGGGGGCCGATCCCTCCGCCACCCGGATCCGCGCCGAGCTGACCGAGGCCGTCCCTCGCCTGGCCGAGCGCACCCAGGCGCTCCGGTGCCGGCTGCGGGCCGGCACCCGAGGCTGGCAGGTCACGCCCACGGGACCACAGGGGTCACACCAGCTGACGTCGATGCTCGGGGCGGACGCGCTGGCGATCGTGGCACCCGGCGAGGGCGAGCTCTGCCCCGGCGATCCGGTCGAGGCCGAGCTGCTCGACCGGGGCTGAGCCTGGATATCGTCTCCCGACGTGAGACGACGCGATCCCAGGCGGGTGCTCGGGCGCCGCCGCGAGGCCCGCGCGCGGGTGAAGATCCTCGACGTGCCGGAGTCGGGCTCCGCGCCGGACGGCAGCGTGAGCACCATGCAGGAGGCCGAGGTGACCCTGCCCCGGTCCGAGCTCGACAAGGTCTGGACTCCCGAGTACCTCGAGCGCCTTGCCCGCACCTACTGGCGCTTCTTGACGCGGGTCTCGCTGGGCCTGTTGCGTGTCCTCTACAGCGAGGACGGCCGCGAGATCGCCCTGATCGGGCGCCCCTTCGTGTTGCTCACCTTCCACAAGCCCGAGTACGACGTCGAGGGCGACTGCGGCTCGGTCACTTGGCGGATCAAGAAGGGCTTCCTGGTGGCGCCGGCGGGTCGCACCAAGGGCTACCTGCAGCTGACCGTCAAGCGTCCGCCCGCCGACGGCGAGGAGGACCCCCACTCCGACCTGGTCACGGGCACCGTGACGTCCGAGGTCGCAAACTTCTACCCCCTGATCGCCGGCTGGGGCTGGTTCTCGCGGATCGGCCGCTACCTGTACCGCATCACCCAGCTGCGGATCCACATCGTCGTGACCCACGCATTCCTGCGCTCGCTGGCCCGGCTGGACCTGGCGCCGTCGGTGGTGGGGGCGATGAGGAACGTGGCCGCAGGCGACGTCGTGGCCCCCAAGCGCACACCAGAGCTGACCCCTCCAGGGCGGTGAGGGGCACCCGTCGCCGTCCTGGTCGGATCAGCCGACCTTCTCGTTGGTGATCGCCCGGAGCTTCGCGCGGTCGTGCCGCGCGTGGACGCGGCGCACCGTTCCCGAGCGTGAGCGCATGACCAGCGACTCGGTGGAGGCTCCTTCGGGGCCCTCGAAGTGCACGCCCTGGAGCATGTCGCCGTCGGTCACGCCGGTGGCGGAGAAGAAGATCTCCTCGCCCGAGACCAGACGGTCGGTGTCCAGAATCTCGTCGAGGTCGTAGCCGGCGTCGAGCGCCGCCCGCCTCTCGTCGTCGTCGCGCGGCCACAGGCGGCCCACGATCTGGCCCCCGATGCATTGGATGGCCGCGGCGGCCAGCACGCCCTCGGGCGTTCCGCCGATGCCCCAGAGCAGGTCGGCGGTCGACCCCTCGGTCACGGCCAGCAGCGCGGCGGCCACGTCACCGTGGGGGATCAGCCGGATGCGGGCGCCGCTGGCCCGGATCTCGGCCATCGCGTCCTCGTGGCGCGGGCGGTCGAGCATGATCACCATCAGATCGCCGACCGGGGTGCCCTTCTCCTTGGCCATCAGCTCCAGCGTCTCGCCCAGCGGTCGGTCGATGTCCAGCAGGTGGGCGAACGACTTCGACGTGGCCATCTTGAGCATGTACACGCAGGGGCCCGGGTCGAACATCGCTCCCCTCTCGGCCACGGCGATCGTGGCCAGCGAGTTGGGCATGCCCTTGGCGCACAGGTCGGTGCCCTCCAGCGGGTCGACGGCCACGTCGGCCTCGGGTCCCGAGCCGTCGCCGACCTCCTCGCCGTTGTAGAGCATCGGCGCCTCGTCCTTCTCGCCCTCGCCGATGACCACGGTGCCCTTCATCGTCATCGAGCCGAGCATCAACCGCATGGCGTCCACGGCGGCGCCGTCGGCGGACTCCTTCTCGCCGCGGCCGACCCAGCGCGCGGCGGCGAGTGCGGCGTACTCGGTGGTCCGCACGAGCTCGAGCGCGAGGTTGCGGTCCGGGGCGGCTCTCTCCTCTGGTGGCGTCACGCCGGCAGCTCTACGGCGGAGGAGCGCAGCCCGAGCGCCGGTCGGGCGGACACCGCACCCACGAGGCTCACAGGACGCCCGGAGGCTTTCTGGCGTCCGTGTGGTGCAGCTGGCGCAGGAACCCCGCGGCCGTCATCCCCAGGCACGCGAGCAGGGCGATCGGATAGCCCCACTGGAGCGAGATCTCCACGCTGTCGCCCGGGCGGCCGAGGATCACGCCGTTGCAGAGCACCAGCACGAAGGCGGTGAGGCCCACGATCATCGTGACCTCGCCCGGCTTCCAGTCGAGGTCGTGCCGACGCATGACGATCCAGACCAGGATGAACGGCGCGATCGCGGCCGCGAGCAGGATCCACCTGAGGATGGGGAAGGTCTGCCATGCGCTGGCCGTGTCACCGAGCCTGGCCTGCGAGCCGTCGGTAAGGCCAAGCGACGACTGATCGTTCGTGGAGCTCGTGCCGTACCAGGGCAGGAACAGCGTGAGCACGAAGACCAGGGCGGCCACGCACCCGGCCAGCTCGCCCACCGTCAGCCGGCTGGGCTGCAGGTAGCCCCTTCGCTCCGCAATCGACGCTTCCACGCAGCGAAAGCTACCACCGGAGCGCTCGCGAGGTGACTGTCTCCGTGGTGGTCCTTACCGAAGGTGAACGCCTGTGTGCCAGCAATGTTTCAGAGACAGAAGCGCCGGTAGGCTCGTCGCACACCGGTACGTCCCCGTGCGCTCTCGACACTCTCAGACATTGCCCCGAGGAGGGGCCGAGTCGCTGGATGAAGGCAGGTACCGTGACGCCCTCGAAGAGGGTCGCGACCGCACGCTGGACCTGATCGAGCCGGTCTCGACCGACAGCCTGGACCGGGTCCACGACCCCCTGATGAGCCCGCTGGTGTGGGACCTGGGCCACATCGCCGCCTTCGAGGATCTGTGGCTGGGCCAGCGCGCGGGCGGGCTTTCACCGCTGCGGCCCGAGCTGGCGGCGGTCTATGACGCCACCGAGACCCCACGCGCCGAGCGCGGCGACATCCCCTACCTGCGCCGTGACGACGCCCTGGCCTTCATGCAGGCGGTCCGCGAGCGCTCCCTGGAGGTGCTCCGCCGCGTGGACCTCTCCCCGGGCTCGGATCGCCTGAACGCCAACGGCTTCGTGTGGGACATGCTCATCCGGCACGAGCACCAGCACAACGAGACGATGCTCCAGACCCTGCAGCTCGCCCGCCCCGGCACCCTCGCCCCCGACCGGCGGCCCGAGCCCCCAGCGGGTGTCCCGGTCGCCGGCGCGGCGCGTATCGAAGCGGACATCTTTGCGATGGGCGCCGGTGATGGCGGATTCGCCTACGACAACGAGCGGCCCCGTCACGAGGTCCACCTGGACGCCTTCGAGATCGACCGCGCGCCGGTGACAAACGGCGACTACGCGCAGTTCGTGGACGACGGCGGGTACGCCCGCGAGGAGCTCTGGACCCAGGACGGCTGGGAGTGGCGCAGCGCCGAGGGGATCCAGCGGCCGCTGTACTGGAGCGCCGACGGGACCGAGCGCCGCTTCGAGCGGATCGCCGAGATCGATCCCGACCGCCCCGTGATGCACGTCTCGTGGTACGAGGCCGACGCCTTCGCCCGCTGGGCCGGCGGGCGCCTGCCCACCGAGGCCGAGTGGGAGCGTGCGGCGGCGGGAGACGCCTCGCTGTCACAGCCGCGGGAGTACCCGTGGGGCGACGAGCCGCCGCGGCCGGCCCTGGCCAACCTCGACCAGACCGCCTTCGGGCCCCTGCCCGTCGGGGCGGGTAAAGGCGTGAGCCCCGAGGGCGTTACCGGCCTGATCGGAGACTGCTGGGAGTGGACGGCCAGCGGGCTGGAGGGCTATCCCGGCTTCAGCGCCTTTCCCTACCCCGAGTACAGCGAGGTCTTCTTCGGTGGGCCCTACCGGGTTCTGCGCGGCGGGTCGTGGGCCACGAGGCCCATGGTCGCGAGCAACACGGCGCGCAACTGGGACCTGCCCCAGCGTCGCCAGATCTTCAGCGGCTTTCGCTGCGTGAAGGAGGGTTGATGGCGAGCGTCCCCGCCGCCGAGGTGACGATCGTGCGCGGTGAGGGCGCCTCGGGGGAGGACACGCTGGCCTCCGATGTCCGTCACGGGCTCAGGGCGGCGCCGAAGGTGCTGCCGCCCAAGCACTTCTACGACGCGCGCGGCTCGGAGATCTACGAGCGCATCACCACCGTGGCCGAGTACTACCCGGCGCGCTGCGAGCGCGAGATCCTCAACCGCCGCGCCCCGGAGCTGACCGCCGGCGCCCGCGAGCTGGTGGAGCTGGGGTCGGGCATGGCCTCCAAGACCCGGGCGCTGCTGTACGCCATGGCGGGATCCGGCGCGCTGGAGCGCTACGTGCCCTTCGACGTGGACGAGTCGGTGGTCGCGGCCTGCGCCGACGAGCTGGTGGACGCCTACCCCGGGCTGGTCGTGCACGGCGTGGTCGGCGACTTCGAGTCCGACCTCGGACTGATCCCTCCCGGGCAGCACCGCGTGTTCGCCTTCTTGGGCGGCACCGTCGGGAACCTGCACGCCCAGCAGCGTCGCGTGTTCCTGAGCGAGGTGGCGGGACTGATGGGTCCGACCGACGCCCTCCTGCTGGGCACGGACCTGGTCAAGGACCGCGCCGCGCTGGAGGCGGCCTACGACGACGCCGAGGGCCTGACCGCCCAGTTCAACAAGAACGTGCTTCATGTGATCAATCGCGAGCTGGGGGCGGACTTCGATCCCGAGGCCTTCGAGCACGTGTCACGCTGGGTCCGGGACGAGTCGCGGATAGAGATGCGGCTGCGCGCCCGCAACGCCCTGGTGGTGCGGATCCCGGCGCTCGACATGACCGTCGGGTTCGCCGCCGGTGAGGAGATGTGCACCGAGATCTCCTGCAAGTTCACCCCCGAGGCGGTGGCTTGCGAGCTGGACGACGCCGGGTTGCGGATGGAGGCCTTCCACACCGACTCGGAAGGCCTGTTCGCGCTGAGCCGGGCCTCGCTGCGCTGAGCCCTAGCCTT
>JBBJOH010000098.1:0-5357 GCA_037720995.1 Thermoleophilaceae bacterium | reverse complement strand
TGAACGTGCTCGACAACGTGGCCTTCCCCCTGCGCCAGCACACGGACAAGGGCGACGCGGAGATCCTCGAGATCTGCAACCGCCGCCTGGCCGAGGTCGGCCTGTCGGGAGCGGTGGACAAGTTCCCCAACGAGCTGTCGGGCGGCATGCGCAAGCGCGCCGGCTTCGCGCGGGCGCTCGTGCTCGATCCCGACATCGTGCTCTTCGACGAACCCGACTCTGGCCTGGACCCGGTCCGCACGGCGCTGCTGTGCGAGCTGATCCAGGAAGTGCACGCCGAGAACGGCGGCGCCTACGCGGTGATCACCCACGACATCATGTCCGCGCGCCGCGTGGCCGACTACATCGCGGTGCTGTGGAAGGGCCGCATCGTGGAGTCCGGCCCGGCCTCCGAGCTGTTCAACTCGCCGAACCAGTTCGTGCGGCAGTTTCTGAGTGGGGAGGCCCGAGGGCCTCTCGGCATGGAGTAACCGTCGTCTGGCGCCGGCCCCGCTAGCCAGACCCGCAGCTCGGGCCGATCCGCGCCCCTAAGCTGTCCCCGGTGAGCAGGGACTTCTTCGGGTCGCTGGTGTCGGCGGTCGCCCGTCGGCCGGTGGCGGTTCTCGTGATCGTGGGCGTGCTGGCCCTGGCCGGGGCCGCCCTGGCGTTGCGACTGGAGCCCCAGACGGGCACGGACACCCTGGTCTCGGGCTCCTCGCGGACGGCCAAGGCCGACGCCCGCTTCAAGCGCGACTTCGGCGACGACGCCGTCGTCGTGCTGGTGAAGGGGGAGAAGGGCAGGGGTGATCTCCAGCGCACAATGCTGGGCCCGGACCTGGGCCGGCTGGTAAAGCTCGAGGGCTGCCTGTCGGGCAACGTTCCCGCGCGGGGGCTGAAGACCCTGCCGCCCGCCTGCCGGGCACTGTCCAGGCTCAAACCGGCCAAGGTCGTCTACGGGCCGGGCACCTTCGTCAACACGGCAGTCAACCGGATCAACGACGAGCTGACCTCACGCCAGCAGAGCACTAGCCGCCAGGCCGAGGCTCTCGCGGCCGGCGCGCGCCGGGCGTCGGCCAGGCGTGGCGACCCGCCCGCCCGACAGCGGCGGCTGGCCGAGGCGGCGCGCCGGCAGGTGCAGGCCAAGTTCACCCAGGACACGTTGCAGCTGGCCCTGCGCTACGGCATCACCGGCCTCCCGCGCCTGGACAACGCGGACTTCGTCTCCAAGCTGGTCTTCGACACGCGCAAGGGCGAGGTCGGGGTGCCCAAGTCGCGCTTCGCCTACCTGTTTCCGAGCTCCAACTCGGCCCTGATCCAGGTGCGGCTGCGCCCCGGGCTGAGCGAGACCGACCGCAACCGCTCGATCGAGCTGATCCGCTCGGCCACCGAGGACCGGAGCCTGACGCCGACTGCCGGGGCGCGGTACGTGGTGACCGGCATCCCGGTGGTGGTCCAGGGGCTGGCCGACGCGGTCCGCAGCGCGATCTTCGTGTTACTGGGGGCGGCGCTGCTGCTGATGGCCGCCACCCTGGCGCTGGTCTTTCGCAGCCGCCTGAGGCTCCTGCCCCTGGCCGTGGCGCTCGCCGCGGCGGCCATGACCTTCGGCGGGCTGGCTCTGGCCGGCGGCAGCCTGACCATGGCCTCGATCGCCGTGCTGCCCGTTCTGATCGGCCTGGCGGTCGACTACGCGATCCAGTTCCAGGCCCGCCACGACGAGCTGCGGGCTCGTCGGGGGCTGGACGCGCGCGAGGCATCGATCGCGGCAGCCGCGGCCGGTGGACCGACGATCGCCTCCGCGGGGCTGGCGACCGCGGTCGGCTTCCTGGTGCTGCTGCTCTCGCCGGTGCCGCTGGTGCGGGGCTTCGGGGCGCTGCTGGTGGCCGGCGTGGTGATCGCGCTGGTGTGCGCCGTGACGGCGGGCTTTGCCGCCCTGGTCCGCTTCGGCGGCCCCCGGCGCCGCCCCGCCGACCTGCCCCGGGCCTTCCCGCGCCTGCGCGCCCGTGCGAGCGCGATCCGGGTGCGGGCGGCGGGCTCGGGCGCCGGCCAAGGCGCGTACGGGGGCTGGAGGTCTGTGCGCCTGCGGGCGGTCGAGGCGTTCGAGCGGGCGGTCGCCTACGGCGTGTATCGCCCCCGGCGGGTCCTGGCCGTCGGCCTTGTAGTGGCGCTGGTGGGCCTCGTGGCGGATACGCAGAGCCCGGTCGTCTCCGATGTCCGCGAGCTCGTGCCCCGGGACCTGCCGGCGCTCCGTGACGTGAACACGCTCCAGGACGAGACCGGGGTGGCGGGCGAGATCGACGTGACCGTCCGGGCGCAGGACATCACCGATCCCGCGGTGATCGGGTGGATGACCAAGTTCCAGGCGAACACGCTCGCGGCGGCGGGATATCGATCCGGGGACTCCTGCAGCCAGGCCAAGGACCCGCCCGACCTGTGCCCCGCGCTGTCGCTGCCCGACCTGTTCGGGTCGGTGGATACGGGCCAGACGGCCCAGACGCGCGGCCTGCTCGACTCCGTGCCCGCCTACTTCTCCCAGGGAGTGATCACCCCCGACCGCAAGACCGCGAACCTGGCCTTCGGGGTCCGGCTGCAGTCGCTGGAGGATCAGAAGCGGCTGATCGACTCCATGGAGAAGCGGCTGGACCCGCCCCCCGGGGTGAGGGCCGACGTGGTCGGCCTGCCCGCGCTGGCCGCCCAGGCCAACTCGCAGCTGTCGTCGCCGCTTCGCCGGATCCTGACCCTGCTGGCGGCGCTGCTCGCGGTGTTCTGTGTGCTGCTGGCCTTCCGCCGTGACCGCCGCGAGGCGGCCGTGCCGCTGATCCCGATCGCCCTGGCCGTCGGCTGGTCGTCGGGCCTGATGTTCGGACTCGGGCTGCTGCCCGGCCCGCTGTCGGTCAAGCTCAACCCGATGTCGGTGACCCTGGGCGCCCTGGTCATCGCCATCTCCACCGAGTTCAGCGTGCTGCTCTGTGCCCGCTACCGCCAGGAGCGCGACGCCGGCGCCCCGCCCGCCCGCGCCGTGGAGCTGGCCTACAGCTCCACCGGCGCCGCGGTGATGGCCTCGGGCCTGACCGCGATCGCCGGGTTCGCCGCGCTGATCGCCTCGGACATCCGCATGCTGCGCGACTTCGGGATCTTGACGGTGGTCGACCTCGGCGTATCGCTGCTGGGCGTGATGGTGGTGCTCCCCGCCGCGCTGATCTGGGCCGAGCAGCACGGTCCGTTCACGCTCCGCGACCTCGACCCGCGCCCCCTGCTGGGCGAGCTGGCCGACGCGGCCCGAGACGGCGGGGCTCGAATGCCGCCGCTTCGCCGGCCACGCCTGCGCCGCCCGTCGGTCCGTGCCCTGCGACTGCCCCGGCGCCATGGCTGAGGACTCCTTCGACGATCTGGGCGCTCCGCCCGGGCGCAGCGCCGCCGAGCGCTTCGAGGAGGAGGATCGGGTCAACCCGGAGCGCGACGCGCCACAGCGGCCCCCCGAGGTGCCCCGTCCCGGCAATCGCTACGCCTGGGTGGTGGGGATCGTGCTGTTGATGCTGGCAATGGTGGTCCTGTTCACCACTTCCCTGCCCAACACGGGAGCGGGGGTGAAGGGCCCGGCTGTCGGAGGGCGCCTACCCGCGTTTGCGGCCCCGTTGGCCACCAGCGACTTCGGCGACGATTCCGACGCGAACGTGTTCGACACGCAGAAGGCGGCGAAGAGCGCCGGCAGGCAGCGGTCCGCCTGCGACCTGCAGTCGGAGTCGATCCTCAGCTCGTGCGACCTGCGCAAGCGCCCGTCGGTGCTCACCATGATCGTCACCGAGGGCACCGACTGCGAGCCCCAGATCGACCGGGTCGAGCGCATGCGCCGCGAGTTTCCGGAGGTGTCGTTCGCGGCCGTGATGAGCGGTCAGAAGCGCAGCGAGGCGGAGAAGATCGTGCGCCGGCGCGGCTGGAGGCTGCCCGTCGGCGTGGACAAGGACGGGGCGGTGACCAACCTCTACGGGGTGGGCGTGTGCCCGACCACCATCTTCTCCGACGAGCGCGGCCGGGTCCGGCGGGTCGACCTGGGAAACCTGACCGAGGGCCAGCTGCGCGCCCACGTACGGGCCCTGTTGCGCAAGCGATGAGCGGGACGGCCGACCCGGCCCTTGAGCGCGGTTGGGTGGCCGCCGAGCTGGCCGACGACTTCCCCGGGCTGGAGCTGTGGATCGCCGGCGTGCACGCAGGCTCGGGCCGCAGCCCCCAGAGCGTGCGCATCCGCCTGCGGGCCCTGGCCGGAAGGATCACCGGAGGGCACGTGGTGCACATGCGCCAGGATCCGGTGCCCTGGGCCTACCGCGTGCTCTGGCGCCAGGTGGGCCTGGATCCCGACGTCAACCGGCCGCCCGCGGAGAGGATCGCCGTCGAGCGCCTGCGCGCGGGCGGCATCCCCAGCCAGAACCTGCTCGACGACGCCTTGACCATCGCCACCCTCGAGACGGGCGTTGGGGTGGTGGCCTTTGACACCGGGCTCGTGGGCACCGCGCTGGGCCTGCGCCTGACCAGGACCGGAGAGCAGCTGGGGGGCACGGGCCGGGCGCTCGGGCCGCGCCAGATCGTGATCGCCGACGAGGATCGCCCGCTGGCCACGCTCGACGGCGAGGTGGCCGAGGAGCGCGGCGTGACCCGAGCGACCCGCGCGACGGTGCTGGCCGCGATCCGGGCCCGAAACGTGCCCGCCATCAGCGTCGAGGAGGCGCTCTGGACGGTGGCCGAGACCTTGCTCACCGAGGCCTGAGCGGCGCCACCGGAGGGATGACGGCGCCCCGCAGGCGCTGGTAGGGTGAGACCTCGCCGTTCAAGGAAGGGGAGCCTTGCCTGACGTCCTAGAGCCAAGCATCGGGGTCCAGCCGCAGCTTTCGGACGGTTCGTCCGTGCTGTCCCCGCTCCCACCGGCGACGGTCACCGACGAGCGGGCTGCGCGCCGAACGCTGCTCGACCAGGTCGAGCGCCTCGAGCACGAGCTGTCGTCGCTGTTCATCTCCACCTGGCCGCGCAAGGGCTTCGAGCTCTCGGTGCCCGCCCGGGGAGGTCCGCGGGTCCTGACCCTGGGCGAGCTCGAGGGCCTGCGCGACGACCTGGCTCGCCGGGCCCAGGACGCTCGCCGCTCGCTGAGCGATCGCACCTACGTCGAAGAGCAGAGTCGCTGCCGGATCGAGGAGATGCTGCTCGCGCCGGAGAAGCACAGGTGGGTCCGGGTCAGCAACGAGGACATCGGCGAGCCGGGCTGCAAGCACTGGCACGTGACGCCGCGGTGGGGCGTGTTGGGCTACCTCATGAACTGGTGGCGGGTCAAGATCTCGAGCGGTTGTCCCTTAGCCCCGGGTGGGTGGCGCCCGCCCCCACCCCCCCCCCCC
>JBBJOH010000097.1:0-5369 GCA_037720995.1 Thermoleophilaceae bacterium | reverse complement strand
CCGCCACCGAGAACATGCCGAGCGGCCGGTCGGTCAAGCCCGGCGACATCGTCACCGCCATGAACGGCAAGACCATCGAGGTCAACAACACCGACGCCGAGGGCCGCCTGGTCCTGGCCGACGCGCTGAGCTACGTGGTGGACCAGGGGGCCGAGCGGATCGTGAACCTGGCCACGCTGACCGGGGCGATCATCGTCGCGCTGGGCTCGACGCACTGCGGCCTGTTCTCCAACGACGATGACTGGTTCGCCCACGTCAACGGCGCCTGCACCTCGACCGGCGAGCTGGGCTGGCGGCTGCCGCTGCACGAGGAGACGGCCAAGCTGATCAAGGGCTCCTACGCCGACCTGGACAACGCCCCCGAGGTGCGCAAGGCCTCCTCGATCACCGCCGCCGAGTTCCTGAAGAACTTCGTCGGTGACGTGCCCTGGGTGCACATGGACATCGCGGGCACCGCCTGGGGCCTAAACCGGCCCTACGTCGGCGGCGGCGCCTCGGGCTTCGGGGTCCGGGCCCTGATCGAGCTCGCGCGCAAGAGCAGCGCCACCGGCTGATCGACGGCATGCGCTTGCTGGCGACGGCGCTGGCCGTCCTCTGTCTGGGTGGGCTCACGCTTCTCGGCTGCGGCGCCAAGACGGACAAGCTCTCAGAGCAGGACGCCGGGGAGCTGGCCAACTCGCGCTCGGACCTCGACGACGCGCTGGACACGGCCGAGACGCTGCGGACCTCCGACTCGGAGGCCAGGCGGCTGCGGGCGCGGGTGCAGAAGATCATCGGCGACGGCTCGCTGGAGGGCAAAGGCAAGCCCGACGAGTTCGGCCTCGCCGCGCTGGGCCGGCTGCGGGACCTGGCCCCCAGCCTGGTGGTCGAGGACGGCGGCTCGGTGCGCGCGCTGGACGGCGAGGAGACCAGTGCCTTCCTCACCTACGCGGTCAAGGATCCGGCGCGCGCGCTCTACCCCGCCGCCCAGCGCGAGGTGGCCAACATCGAGCGGGTGACCGGCGGCGAGGACGTGGGGCCGGATACGAAGATCCCCAAGCTCCGCGACCAGACCGTGAAGGCCTACCTGCGCGAGGCCCAGCGCGACACCCGCTCGCTGTGGCCCTCGCTGTCGCGGCGCCTGGCCAAGGCTCGGGAAGGCCTGTAAGAGTTGGCGGCCATGCGCGATCCCGGACACGTGGCCGTGGGCACCTGGAGCGGCGGGCGCTTCATGCACTTCGGCGAGCCGGTCGGCGAGGAGCGACTGGCCGCCCTGCTGCGCCCGGGCGAGGGCGTCGACACCGTCCTGACCGCCGACACCTACGGCCAGGGCGAGGCCGACCGGCTGCTGGGCAGCGCCCTGCATGGCCTCCCGCGCGAGGACTACTGCCTGGTGGGCGCCGTCGGACACGACTTCTACGAGGGCGAGCGCGACGGGGCGCGGGGGTTTCCGCGCTTCACCGACCCGCGTCTGCGCGGGCCCGGCGAGTACGCGTCCTATCTGCGGATGGCCACCGAGGCCTCGCTCGAGCGCTGCGGCGCCGACTCCTTCGACCTCCTGCTGCTCCACAACCCCGACCGCACGGGCTACACGTCCTCGACGGTGTGGGAGGCGATGGCGGCGCTCCGGGCCGAGGGCCTGACCGGGGCCATCGGCGTGGCTCCCGGGCCGGCCAACGGCTTCACCCTGGACCTGATCGACTGCCTGGAGCGGTTCGGCGAGGTGATCGATTGGGCGATGGTCATCCTCAACCCGCTCGAGCCGTGGCCCGGCGAGCTGGTCCTCCCCGCCGCGCAGCGCGCGGGCGTGCGCGTGATCACGCGGGTGGTCGACTACGGCGGCCTGCTGTGGGGAGACCTGGCCGCGGGTCACGAGTTCTCCCGCACCGACCACCGCGGCTTTCGGCCCGAGGGCTGGGTGCTGCGCGGGCTGGAGCGGATCGAGCTGATACACCCGATCGCCGAGCGCCACGACCTGACCCCTCTGCAGCTCGCGTGCCAGTGGAACCTGGCCCACCCCGCGGTGGCCTGCTGCGCCCCCACGCTGATCCAGGAGCCCGGCGACCAGGCCCGGCCGATCGAGGACAAGCGGGCCGAGCTGGCGGCCACGCCGGCGGTGGTGACGCTCTCCGCGGACGAGGTGGACGCCGTCCGCGAGATCGGCGACAACCGCGGCTCGATGGCGCTCAAGGGCGCGGCCGCCGACTTCGAGGGCGAGGAGAAGCCCGACCGCTGGGCGCTGTCGCCCGAGCTGGCCGCGGTCGGCAGGCGCTGGGGCATCGACCCGCAGCGGGACCTGGCCCAAGCCCAGGCCTAGCTACTTCGGCTCCTTCTCGATCTCCTTCAGCTCCCGCTTGAGGACCTTGCCGGTCGCGTTGCGCGGCAGCTCGTCGAGGAACCAGATCTCACGCGGCACCTTGAAGTTGGCCAGGTTGGACTTGACGTGCTTCTGGAGCGTGTCCTCGTCCGGCACGGCGCCGCCCTCGGTGACGACCACGAAAGCGCGCAGGCGCTGGCCGAACTTCTCGTCCTCGACGCCGATGCACGCCACCTCGGACACCCCGTCGTGGCGGGCGATCAGGTCCTCGACCTCCTGGGGGAACAGGTTCTCGCCGCCCGAGACGATCATCTCGTCGTCGCGACCCTCCACGAACAGGCGCCCGGCGTCGTCGATGCGGCCCACGTCGCCGGTGGCCATCAGCCCGTCGATCTCATCCTTGGAGCCGCCCCCGGTGTAGCCCTCGAACATCATCGAGTTGGCCACGAAGATCCGCCCGGTCTCACCACGCGGGACCTCGATGCCCCGGTCGTCGTAGAGCTTCAGGATCGTGCCGCGCGGGGGCCGGCCCGAGGTGCCGGGCGCCTCGCGCATGTCCTGGGGAGTGGCGATCGTGGCCCAGGCCACCTCGGTCGAGCCGTAGAGGTTGTAGAGGTCGTCCCCGAACTCGTCCATCCACTCGTTGGCCAGGTCGCCGGGAAGCGCGGAGCCGCTGGCCGCCACCACCCTCAGCGACGAGACGTCGTACTTTGCCCGCGTCTCCTCGGGCAGATCGAGGATGCGCGACATCATCACCGGCACCACCACCAGGGCCTGGGCCTTGGTGCGGGCGATCTGGCGCAGCGAGTCCTCGGGGTCGAACCTGCGTGTGAGGACGATCGTCGTGCCCAGCAGCATGCCGAGCACGAAGTGCGCAAAGCCCCAGGAATGGAACAGCGGCGCGGCGATGTGCGAGGTGGCGCGGTACTCCAGCGGGATCTTCGACAGAAACGACACCGCCGGGTCCAGCGAGTCGGGCGAGCCGCGGTTGGCGCCCTTGGGGGTGCCGGTCGTGCCCGAGGTGAGGATGATCATCTTGCCGGTGGCCTCCGGGGGCACCGGCGCCTCGGTGGGCCCGGCGGCGATCAGCTGCTCGAGCGTGGGGTCGTCCACAACCTCTGAGTCCTGCCAGGCGATGAAGCGCTTGCGCCGCGTGGCGGCCTCCTCCAGCAGCTCGGAGAACTCCTCGTCGTAGACGATCGCGACCGGCTTCTCGCGCTTGACCACCTCCGTGATCTGGGGACCGGCAAAGGCGGTGTTCAGGTACAGCGAGTTGGCGCCCAGCTTGGCGGCGGCCACGCTGGACTCCACGAAGCCGCGGTGGTTTCGGCACATGATCGCCACGCCGTCGCCCTCCTTGACCCCGGCGTCGGCCAGCCCGTGGGCCAGGGCGTTGGTGCGCTTGTCGATCTGCTCGAAGGTGAGCGTGCCCAGCTCGTCGATCAGGGCGGGCTCGTGGGGGTGGCGGATGGCGCCGACGATGAAGCCCGCGGCCGGGCTGCGGCCCCAGCGCAGCACGGTGGCGCCCAGGCGGACCAGCTTGTCCGGGCGCATGGGGCGCACGACCCCGGCCGCGGCCAGAATCCTCACGCTGTCCAGCTCGTAGACGGCCTTGCCCAGAAGCCCCTTGCTCTCCTCGCTCATCACGGTCTCTCCCTCCACTTCGGCGTTGCCGCCATCGATGTCCGACTTGAGGCGCGCCAAGCCCCGGCGCAGGTTCGTACGCACCTCGCCGGCCGACAGCTGCTCGGCGATCACGCCCAGGATCCCGCCGGGCGAGCCGTAGGAGAAGCGCAGCGTGACCGTGGTGCCCCCGCCGGGCCGGTCGCGCAGGCGCCAGCGTCCGCGCTGGTCGATGCCGGTCACGCTGGTCCAGGCCAGGTCGCGGGCCTCGTCGACCTCCACGATCTCGATCAGGCCGCCGACGTCTGCGGCGCCGACGTGCATGCGCATGGCGTAGCGCGACCCCACCGCGACGCGGTCGGCCGCCGACCCGTCCTCGGACTCCTCGCCGTGCCGGGCGCGGGCGTGCTGGTCCTCGCCCTCGCGCTCGTCCTCGCCCGTGGACACCGTCTTGATGGCCGAGGGCGCCTGACCCCTGGGCTCCATCTGGCGGATGTTGTTCATGAAGCGTGGGTACAGCGTGGGGTCGGATATCAGCTCCCAGACCTTCTGGCGCGGGGCCTCGACCTCGATCTGCTCCTCGATCCGCACGCCTCAGCCCACCACGGGCAGCCGGCGCTCGGCCTGCAGCGCGTCGAGGGTCTGCTGCATCGACTCGATCACCTCGTCGTAGATCTGGTCCACGTCTGGGCTCTTGCCGTAGCGCTCCCGGAGGTCGATCGGCTGGAGCACCCGCGTGGTGATCTTCGCCGGTGCCGGGATGTGGCCGAGCATGTCGCCGACATTGATCCCCCAGGGGATGGCCAGCGATACCGGCAGCACCTTGAGCCGGAGCAGCTTGTCCAGACGAAGCAGCCTGGCCAGCCCCTCGCCGCGGCTCAGGAACAGCGCCGTCTCCTGCCCCCCGACCGAGACAACGGGCACCATCGGCACGCCGTGCTTGAGCGCCAGGCGGATGAAGCCCTTGCGCCCGCCGAAGTCCACCTTGGCGCGCTCCCAGCTCGGGCGGTGCACCTCGTAGTCGCCCCCGGGGTACACGAGCAGCGCGGCGCCCGACTTCAGCGCCTCGTCGGCGTTCTCGGGCGAAGCGGCCACCGTGCCGTACTTGCGCAGGAAGCCAAGACCGGGCCAGGACAGGATCAGGTTGTGGGCCAGCTGGTAGAAGCGGCGCTCGACTCCGAAGTAGGTGTTGAAAGCCAGCGTGAACACGCCGGTGTCGGGGGTCAGGTTGCCGCCCGAGTGGTTTCCCACGAGCAGCACGGGGCCCTCCTCCGGGATCCGCTCCAGGCCGCGCACCTCGGCGCGAAAGTAGAGGCTGGCCAGCATCCACAGCCGGGGCAGCGACTCGCGGATGTAGTCGGCATCGCGCTCGTCGAGGTCGGCCTGGGGCACCCGCCGCTGGAGCTGGCGGGCGATGCCCGACACCGCTCCGCCGATCAGCGACGCGGCC
>JBBJOH010000096.1:0-5389 GCA_037720995.1 Thermoleophilaceae bacterium | reverse complement strand
GGCTCGCAGGAGTACATGGCCATGGAGAAGCTCCACGAGCTGCACATGGAGGGCCGCTACGACCTGCTGGTGCTGGACACGCCGCCCAGCCGCAACGCGCTCGAGTTCCTGGAGGCGCCGCGCCGGCTGTCGCGCTTCATCGACTCGAGGTCGCTCCAGTTCTTCCGCGCGTCGGGCCGGGTGGGTATGGGGGTCATGGGGCGCAGCACCGGGCTGCTGTTCCAGGTGATGCAGCGCGCGACCGGCGTCGACCTGCTGCGGGACCTGTCCGAGTTCTTCAACGCCTTCGGCGGGATGGCCGATGGCTTCGCCGAGCGCGCCCGGCGCGTCGAGGCGCTGCTGGGCGACAGCGCGACCACGTTCCTGCTGGTCACGTCGCCGCGCGCGGCCTCGATCCAGGAGGCGGGCTGGTTTGCCCGCAAGCTGCGCGAGGAGGACCTCCCCTTCGGCGGCGTGGTCGTCAACCGCGTGCGTCAGCCGGTGCGCACCAAGCCATCGTCACAGCTGGACACCGAGCTCAAGGGCCTGTTCGACCCCGAGCTGGCCGGCAAGGTGGCTCAGACCCTGGGCGAGCACCACGCGCTGGCCGAGCGCGATGCGCTGAACATGGAGGAGCTTGCAAAGACGCTGGGCCGGCGACCGATGATCTGTGTGCCCGAGCTGCGCGACGACGTGCACGACCTCGACGGGCTGCGTGCCCTGAACGAGTTTCTCTTCTGAGTCAGACCGGAGCCGACCAGTACCCCGGGTCGTCCAGTCCGAACTGACCTTCGAGCGGCTCGTCGTCTTCGTGCACGGGCGAAGGGGAATCCTCCTCTCGCACGAACCTCGGCCCCGCCGACCCGACGGGCCGCCCCGCGGCGGTAGCGGGCGAGTGTGCCAGCGCCGCCGCCCTTATCTCGAAGGGCTCCGGTTGATCGAGAAGCAGCTCATCGGCGACCCGGCGCAGATCGAAGTCCAGGTAGCCGCACAGCATGTCGCGCAGCAGCGCGCGCAGGTGGCGCTCGACCTCGTCGACCAATGTGCGCGGCGAGTCGGCGCCCACCGCTTCCAGGTACGCGTCGTCGGCGCCGTCGCCGATCACGAACCGCTCGAGCGCCTGCGCCAGCTCCAGGCGCCGCTGCACCCGGCGGCGCTCTGACTCCTCGGCACACAGGACGGCCACGCGCAGGGCCATGCTCGACTCCCCCTGGTCGATCAGCGCGCGCAGGGCCAGCAGGTAGTCGGTCAGGGCCTCGGACTCGAGCCGCCGGCCACAGCCCATCTGGAACCGCGACAGCGCCCAGGCGACCGGCCCATCGCGCGGCGGCTCGCCCACCGCGGCCAGGACCTGCCCGAGCTCTGCCTCCTCGCCTTCCACCATCACCCAGGGAGCGCCCCGGGCGTCACCCGTCGACTCCAGCTCGAAGGGCTGCCAGCGACCGTCCCCGGTGCGCCGCCAGGCCACCGCGGCCAGGGCCACCCCGCCCGGCTTGAACAGCCGCAGGCCGTGCAGCAGCACCCTAAAGCGCTCGCGGGCCTCGAAGAGCGGGAGCGGGTCCTCGGGGGCCACGTCGCGCTCGAGCACTAGCAGCGCGTTGGGCGCGCGGTCGGGGCGCTCGGCGCCGGTCGGATCGGCGGGGTCGCCCCATACGGCCTCGTCGGGTGCGTCGCTGCGATCGCCACGGGCAAGGCACAGCCCGTCGCCCAGCTCGATCCGCTCGGCGTTCATCTCCAGCCCGTGCACGGGCACGAGCACGGTCGCTGACTGGCTCTCGTCGTAGAGGGTCCCCTCCACCTCGGAGTAGACGCGCTCGAAGCGCTCCTCGGGGAAGGCGAAGTCCGTCGAGTCCTCGTACAGGCGCTCGAGCATCGCCTTGAGCGCCGGCTCGGGCTCGGCCCCGCGCAAGCCGTTTAGCCGCAGGTAGGCGGCGGCCCCGGCATCGAGCGCATCGGCGGCGCGGGCGGCGCCGGGCAAGAAGCGCAGGCGCGTCCATCGCTGGGCGATGAACCTCTGGGTGAGCGGGCGGTAGTGGTAGAGGCTGGGGCCGCCACGGGAGCCGCCGTCCTCCAGATCGAACTCGATCTCCGCCCCCGCGGCCTGCTCGTCGCGCAGCATCGCTGCCGCCTCCAGCGCGAAGGCGTGGAGGGAGTCGTGCAGCTCGCGATTGCGCATACGCGCCGATTCGCCGCCCCTCCGGGCGATCCTGCCCTGACGACCGCCCAGCATGGCCTCGTGCACGAGGAGGCCGTACGCAGTGCATGACGCCGGAGCTCCGAGGAGGCGACGGTTGCTACACAGCCGAGCCGACGACGACACCGCCGGGCGCCGGTTCGCCGGCCGCTGAGAGCCATTCCCTGCCGTAGGTGCGCATGTCCTCGATCAGGGGCAGCAGCGCCTGTCCCTTCTGCGTGAGCGAGTACTCGACCCGCGGCGGGACCTCCGAGTAAGTGGTGCGCTCGACGACCCCCTCGTCCTCGAGCGCCCGCAGGCGAAGCGAGAGGGTGCGGGGCGAGATCCCGGCCAGCGAGCGCTCGAGCTCGCAGAAGCGGGTGCTGCGCTCAGCCAGATCGCGGATGATCAGCATGGTCCACTTGCCGCAGATGACATCGGCGGTCGCGCAGACCGGGCAGGTCTCGTCGGCGGCGCGCTCGTCAATGCCCGGAGGAGCCATGTGATTCCCCAGTCTAGCGCGTTACTTTCCTAACTGAAGTGGCGGATCGGGGCCGCCGAAGGCCCCGACCCGCCGCCCCGCGACTCAGTTGCCGAGCTGGCCCAGCAGGCCGCCGCCGCCGCTGCCACCCCCGGCGGTGGGCACCACGCGGCCTTCGCTGGGCTGCACCAGCACCCAGCCGGCGCCCTGGAAGGCCATCTGCAGCGACTCGCCCGAGCCGCGGCCGATGAAGTTCTTGAGTTTCACGTCGCTCTTGATCGAGGTGGTCACGCTGCTCGACCAGGTGATCGCCGCCTGCGGATCGGCGAAGGTCGGGGCATCGCCGGTGTTCAGCAGCACGGGCGAGCCGTCGGAGATGATCGCCACCCAGCCCGAGCCCTGCAGCGACATGTTGAACAGGCCGCCCGCCATCATGCCCGCGGCGCCGCCCTGGACCTTCTGGATGTCCCAGTCGATGCCGGCGTCGAAGGCCAGGACGTTCGCCCCGTTGCAGGTGATGGCGTCGTTCTCCAGCTTGATCAGGTGCACGTCCTGAGCCGTGTCGGCCAGGAACACCTCCCCGGTGCCCGTCATCTTCATCAGCGATGTCCCCTCCCCGCTGACGGCCTTCTTCAGCATCCGGCCCATCCCACCCGCGCCGGCGTGCTCGAAGCTCACGTCGCCCTGGTAGGCCACCATCGCGCCGAGCTTGGCCTGGATCGTGACCGCCTGCAGGCGGACCTTGAGCAGCTTCGAGTTCTGAAGCGCGAACGCCTCCTGGGTCTGGGTCTCCTGGTACTCGCCGAGGGTGCTCTGCACCGTTCCTCCTTGGTCGTGTCTCGCTGTAGGTGGTCGCGCTGCACTCTCCGCGCTGGAGCCCCGTACGTCAAGGGCGGTGTCAGGCGGTCACCGCGTGGCGAAGACCTGGTCCACCGACGTCGACCGCTGCCCGTCGGAGGAGACCATCAGCTTGAAGTCGTGCGGCGAGCTGGCGGCCTTCAAGGCGTCCTCCATCGAAACCAGGCCGTTCTGCACGTGGCCCAGCAGCGCCTGGTCGAAGGTCTGCATGCCGTAGTAGGAACCCTCGGAGATGACCTCGTGGAGCTTCCCGGTCTGCTCGGGGTCGGTGATCATGTCCTTGACCCGCCCGGTCATGCGCAGGATCTCGCAGGTCGCCACCCGCCCGCTGCCATCGGGGGTGGGCACCAGGCGCTGAGAGATCACTCCCTTCAGCGTGCCGGCGAGCATCGAGCGGGCCTGCTTCTGCTCCTCGGGCTTGAAGAAGTCGATGATCCGGTTCACGCTCTCGGCGGCGTCGACGGTGTGCACGGTCGAGAGCACCAGGTGACCGGTCTCGGCGGCCGACAGGGCGGTGCGCACGGTCTCCTCGTCGCGCATCTCGCCGATCAGGATCACGTCCGGGTCCTGGCGCAGCACCCGGCGCAGGGCGCGGGCGAACGACTTGGTGTCCTCCCCCACCTCGCGCTGATTGATGATCGACTGCTTGTCGCGGTGCAGGAACTCGACGGGATCCTCGATCGTCACCACGTGCTTGGCCGAGGTGGTGTTGATCCGGTCGATCATGGCCGCGAGCGTGGTCGACTTGCCCGAGCCGGTGGTGCCGGTGAGCAGGATGATCCCCCGCTCCTCGTCGGCCAGGTCGTTGATCACCGGCGGCAGCACCAGCTGCTCGGCGGTCTTGATGCCGTAGGGAATCGCGCGACAGACGAGCGATATCGAGCCCCGCTGGCGGAAGGCGTTCACGCGGAAGCGGGCGAGTCCGGGGATCGAGTACGAGAAGTCGACCTCGTTGTCGTCCCCGAACTCCTCCAGCTTCTTGGGGTTCGTGAGCATCGAGCGAAAGATGCGCTCGGTGTCCTCGGGCGAGAGGCCCTCGTTGCCGGGGATCGGCACGAGCTTGCCCTGGAGGCGGATCAGCGGCGGTGAGGGGACCTTCAGGTGAAGGTCGGACCCCTCGATCTCCACGACCCGGCGCAGGGCAACGTCGACGTCAAACATGGGCACTGCATCGGCGCGGGCGCCGCGGCCCTTTAGTCGCCCCAGAAGTCGCCCTCGATCACCTCGCCGTCCTTGTCGTGGTGGGGGCCGAAGGCGAGGACCTCCAGCGGCTCGTCGCCCGCCTCGAAGGCGCGCGCCGCCTTCGGCGCAACGCGGATGGCGTCCATGGGGCCCACGTCGAGGATCTCGTCGTCGATCTTCATCCGCCCCTTGCCCGAGAGGACCACGTAGATCTCCTCGGCCGCCTGGTGGCGGTGGGCGAAGGCCTGGCGCTTGCCGGCACGCAGCACGTGGTAGGCCAAGCCGGTGTCCTGGGCCTGGAGGTCCTTGCGCGCGAAGCGGGCCTCCTGGATCTCGGAGAAGCCGGCGTCGGGCGCCATGTCGGAGACATCGCGGAGGTTCTTGTTGGAGTGGGTCATGGTGGTGCGAGCCTAGCCGGGGCGGTGGCGGCGGGCCTGGCCGGGTCCCATGGCCTCGATCACCCTGTGACCCGAGCCGGGGTCCATGGCCTCGATCACCTGCTGCGGATGTTCGTTGACCTGCCGCCAGGTGATGCGCAGCCGCTCCCAGCCGGCCGCCTTGAGCAGCTGGTCGCGGCGGCGATCCCGCTCGAAGGCGGCTGGGGTTCCGTGGAACTCGTACGAGTCCGCCTCGACCACCAGCCGGCGATCGGGCCAGCAGAAGTCCACCTCGAGCGGCCCCTCGGCGGTGGCGACCAGCGTGTTCACCCGGGGCCG
>JBBJOH010000095.1:0-5433 GCA_037720995.1 Thermoleophilaceae bacterium | reverse complement strand
CTGAACAAGATCCTGCCCAAGCTGACCGCGGCAGTAAAGGCCAAGAAGGCGTAGCAACCGGGGGGTCTGCCCCCGGTGACCCCCGAGATCCATACAAACAACTGCACCAACGGGGGCTCTGCCCCCGGTGACCCCCCGGCTAAGGAGCAGCCACATGGCCGTCGCACCCGTAGATTTCCCACCCCCCGTCGACGCGCAGAAGGAGTTCATCAAGCGCGGGCTCGACGGCGAGGACGAGCTCATAGAGGTGGGGGTGGCGATAGTCGGCGGGGGCACCGCCGGCTTGGCCTGCGCCAACCGCCTGCTCCAGCTGCTGGGCGACGACCCGGAGCTGATGGAGGGCCTGGGCGAGGTGCCGGTGGCGGTGATCGAGAAGGCCAAGACCTGCGGCGGGCACAACCTGTCGGGTGCGGTGATGCGCCCGGGGCCGTTTCAGAAGCTGTTCGCCGACATGTCCCGCGAGGAGTGGCGCGAGGAGGGCTTTGCCTTCGGCGAGGTGGAGAAGGAGGCCGTCTACCTGACACCCACCTCCAAGCGCTCGATCAAGATCCCGCCGCCCCCGCCGTTCAGGAACCACGGCAACGAGGTGGTCTCCGTATCGGCCATGGCCCGCTTCCAGCAGGCCAAGGCCGAGGAGGGCGGCGCCTACATCCTCACCGAGACCTCGGCCTCCCAGCTGATCGTCGAGGACGGACAGGTAAAGGGCGTGCGCTCGGGCGACAAGGGCCGCGGCAAGGACGGCGAGCCGCTTTCCAACTTCGAGCCCGGCACCGACATCAAGGCCAGGGCCACGGTGCTCGCCGAGGGCTGCTGGGGCCACCTCACCGGGCCCGCGATCGCCGAGTTCGACCTCGCCGTGGATCGCGAGCCCCAGACCTGGGAGCTCGGGGTCAAGGAGGTCTGGAAGGTCCCCACGCCGCTGGACCGGGTGATCCACACGATCGGTCCCTGGCCGGTCAGCCCCTCGGCCACCTACGGCCAGGTCGGCGGCACGTGGCTCTACCCGATGAAGGACGAGAAGACAGGTGAGGACCTGGTGTCGATCGGCTTCGTGATCGACCTCGAGTACGCCGACGCCACCACCTCCGCCCACGACCTGCTGCAGACCTTCAAGCTGCATCCGCTGGTCAAGAAGATCCTCGAGGGCGGCGAGCGCGTGAGCTGGGGCGCAAAGGCGCTGCCCGCCGGCGGCTACTGGTCGATGCCCAAGCTCTCGATGCCCGGCGCGGTGCTGGTCGGGGACTCCGGGGGCATGGTCGACACGGTGTCGCTGAAGGGCGTCCACCACTCGATCAACTCCGGCATGCTGGCCGCCGAGGCCATCTATAAGAGCCTCAAGAAGGACTCCAACGACTTCTCCTCCTACGAGGACGCGATCGAGCAGTCGGTGACCGGCGAGGAGATGTGGGAGGTGCGCAACACCCGCCAGCCCTTCTCCAAGGGCTTCTTCCTGGGCGGTCCTCTGGTGAACCTCTTCATTGCCACCAAGGGCAAGATCCCCGTGCGGCTGCCCTGGCACCGCCAGGACGAGCGGAAGATGTTCATCGGCAAGACGTCGAAGAAGTACCCCAAGCCCGACGGCAAGTACATCTTCGACAAGCTCTCCAGCGTGTTCATCTCGGGCAACGCCACGCGCGACGACGCTCCCAACCACATCCGGGTGCAGACCGACGTACCGCGCGAGATCGCCGAGACGTGGAAGTGGATGTGCCCGGCCGGGGTGTACGAGATCCCCGAGGACGCTCCCGAGGAGGGCAACGTCGACGTGATCGTCAACTACACCAACTGCGTGCAGTGCGGAGCGATAACCGCCAAGGGCGGCCGGCTGACCATGCCCGAAGGTGGCGACGGCCCCCTCTACCAGAACACCTGAGGGCGCCTGGGCGCGCCTGCCTGCCTGTGCTGCGAAAGCAGTGCGTCCTCGCGGGACTCGCGTACGTAGTACGCGTCGCCCGCTGCGTCCTTGGCAGCCACGCCCAGTCGCAACTCAGCTGTTCTGGTGTATCTGAACGCTGATGGCCCCCAAGCTCCGCTACCCAGGACACGCGCCGCGCCGCGCCGCCGTGATCGGCGCCGGGTCCTTCGGCACCGCCGTCGCCATCCTGCTGGAGCGGGCCGGTGTGCCCACCACCCTGGTCTGCCGCACCCACGAGCAGGCGACCCGCCTGAACGCCGACGGACACAACGGCCACTACCTGCCCGGTGTGGGCCTGCCGGCCGGGCTGAAGGTGCGGGCACTCGACGACCAGGATGACCAGTTCCGGCGCTCGGACCTGGTGTTCATCGCCGTGCCCTCGAAGGGAATGGGGGCCGCCCTTCAACAGATCTCGCGTCTGGGGGTGGCGGACTCCGCCGGCATCGTCTCCCTGGCCAAGGGCCTCGTCCACCCCGAGGGCACGCCGCCCACCGTGGCGCTGGAGCGCGCCTTCGGTCCCCAGCGCACGGCATGCGTCGCCGGTCCCGCGCACGCCCGGGAGATGGTGGAGTCGGGCGCCGGGTTGGTGTGTGCATCGCACTCCGAGGCCCTCGCCCACCGGGTGGCCGAGGTCTTCCAGGGCGCCGGGGTGGTGTGCGAGGTCTCCGACGACCCGGTGGGGGCCGAGCTGGCCGGGGTGGCCAAGAACGCCGCCGCGGTGGCCGTGGGCGCCACGCAGGCCCAGGGGCTGAACGCGGCCGGCATGGCGGCGGCCGACATCTTCCTGGAGGTCTTGGCCCTGGCCGAGCGTTCTGGCGGCAAGGCCCGCACCTTCGTGGGCCGCAGCGGCACCGGCGACCTGGTGGCCACCGCCCTGGCGCCTTCCTCGCGCAACCGCAGTGCGGGCGAGCTGCTCGCCGGCGGGGTGCCGGGCTTTGAGATACCGGCGCGTCTGGGCCAGGCGGTGGAGGCCCTGGAGACGGTGCCACTGCTGGCCGCAGCTCTGAAGCGCGCCGGGCTCGAGGCGCCGGTGATCTCGGCGCTCGGCCGGTTGATCGATGGCAGCCTGCCCGTGGACGACTGGGTCCGGTTGGTACGCGCCAAGCAGCCCGCCCCCGCGCGGTTCGGGCCCCCCCGGACCTGGTGGGGAGGGGTCAAGGCGTGGTTCTCTCGCGCGTGGCACCGAAAGGGTCGGGAGCGGCCGCAACTCGCGTCCGGCGACGACTAGACTGGTCTGCGCGATGAAGACCGAGACCCATCCAGACTACGTCGAAGCCCACGTCCGCTGTACGTGCGGAAACGAGTTCACCACGCGCTCGACCGAGCCCACGCTGAACGTGGAGATCTGCTCCAATTGCCACCCCTTCTACACCGGCAAGCAGAAGCTGGTGGACACCGGTGGCCGCGTCGAGCGCTTCCGCCGCCGGGCCGCCCGCCGGTCGGGTTGACCCAAGCCGGGCGGGACGGGCATGGTTGCCCGCAACTCCCGGCCCATAGCCCTGTTTGAGTAGCGCATGGGACTTCGCAGGGAGCACTCTCGACCCACGGCGCTGATCGCGCTGCTGTGTGCCGTTGCCGTCGCCCTGGGCGTCACGGCCACGGCGCAGGCAGGTACGCCCGCTGTCGCCGGACCCACGGCCGCTGCGCCGCTGGTCTCCGCGAAGGTGGTCCAGTGGCAGCGCGGACCCACCGCGGCTGATCGCGTGGCCACCTTCCGGGCCGGCATGCGGCGGACAGCGGGGTCGAGGCGGCTGTCGGTCCGCTTCAACCTCCAGGAGAGCGTCGGCGGGGCGCGTTACCGCTTCGTCAAGGCGCCCGGCCTGGGCGTGTGGCGCAAATCGCGGGCGGGTGTCGGGGCCTTCGCGTTCCGCCAGAGGGTCAGGTCACTGGCCGACGGGTCCGCCTACCGCGTGGTTGTGCACTACCGCTGGCAGAACGCGCGCGGCACCGTGCTGAAGACGGCCAAGCGACGGTCGCGCTCGTGCCGCCAGACGGGGTCGCTGCCCAACCTGCGGGTACAGCGGATCGGGGGCAGGCCCGTCAAGGGCTCTCCCGATCGCACCCGCTACGCCCTGAGCGTGATCAACGTGGGAACCGCCGCGTCTCCGGCAGCCGGGCTCGAGCTGACGGTGAACGGCGCCACAGCGGGTCGGTCGGTTGTCCCGGCACTCGCGGCCGGTCAGATCACCCGGGTCTTCATCCAGGGCCCCAAGTGCTTGAGCGGCGTGGGCGCCGAGGTCGATCCCGACGCGCTGGTCCGTGAGGCCAACGAGATCGACAACGATCGTTCCGCCGCCTGCCCGGCACCCTGAGCCTTCCGCCGCTCACGGAAACGCGAGCCGGCGCCGATACCATCCCTCTCGTGAGCGCACAATTCGATGCCCCCGCCGGACCGGCCGTCAATGGCCGGTCCGATGCCCCCGCCGGACCGGCCGTCCATGACCGGTCCGGAGATGGCGGCGGGGCTGGCTCCAATGGCGTTGCGACTCCCACCATGCAGGCGGGGCGCGACCTACCCGTGGGCGGGCAGGCCGTGCTCGAGGGCGTGATGATGCGCGGGGTATCCACGTGGGCGGTTGCCGTGAGAAAGCCCACGGCCGAGCAGCTCCAGGCGGAAGAGCTCGATCCCGAGGAGGGCGCCAAGGGCGAGATAGAGGTGGTCACCGAGCCGCTCACGTCCTACGCCAAGACCCACCGCTGGGCGCGGCTGCCGCTGCTGCGCGGCGTGGTGGCGCTGGTGGAGTCGATGAAGATCGGCTTCAAGGCCCTCGGCATCTCGGCCAACGCGCAACTGCCCGCCGACGAGACGGGAGAGTCCCAGGAGATCGGCGGCGGGGCCTGGGCCGGCACGGTGGTCTTCGCGATGGCCTTCGCCATCGGCCTCTTCTTCCTCCTGCCCGCCGGGCTGACCAACCTGTTCAAGGACTCGATCCCCAACGGGATCGTGTTCGTGGTGATCGAGAAGCTCGTGCGGATCTCGATCTTCCTGATCTATATCTGGCTGATCTCGCGCCTGCGCGACCTGCAACGGGTATTCGAGTACCACGGCGCCGAGCACAAGACGATCTCGTGCTACGAGGCGGGGCTCGAGCTGACCCCCGGCAACGCGCAGCGATTCTCTCGCCTGCACCCGCGCTGTGGCACCTCGTTCCTGCTGATCGTGATGGTCGTGGCCATCTTCGTCTTCGCTCCGCTGGGCAAGCTCGACTGGCAATGGCTGTTCGTCTCGCGCGTGGTGGGCATCCCACTGGTGGCGGGTATCGCCTTCGAGGCGATCAAGTGGTTCGGCCGCAACCGCGCCAAGCGCTGGGCCCAGATCCTGATGTGGCCCGGCCTGCAGCTGCAGCGCCTGACCACGCGTGAACCCGACCTGCAGCAGCTGGCCGTGGCCATCGCCGCACTGGACGCGGTGCTGGCGGTGGAGGATCCGGCCGAGGCGACCGATGTCGACAAGGTGGGCATGGAGGTCGTGGCCTGAGCCACGCGCTCTGCCCTCCGAGCCCTGGCAGCTCGGCGGG
>JBBJOH010000094.1:0-5441 GCA_037720995.1 Thermoleophilaceae bacterium | reverse complement strand
CCTACTCCACCACCCGCTTGGGCGCATCCCCCCACAGGTTCTCCAGCCGGTAGAACTCGCGCGCGTCCGGCGTGAACACGTGCAGCACGACGTCCAGGTAGTCGAGCAGGATCCAGCGCGCCTCGCCGAGGCCCTCCGAGCGCCGGGGAAGCAGCGCGGCGGCGTCCTTGAGCTCGCGGTACACCGCGTCGTGGATCGCCTTGGTCTGGCGCTCGGTGTTGCCCGAGCACACGACGAAGAAGTCGGTGTAGCCCACCATGCCGCGCAGGTCGACCACCACCAGGTCGATCGCCTTGCGGTCCGAGGCGATCGAGGCGATCCGCCCGGCCAGCGCCTCCGAGTCCTGCTGGGGGGCCTGGTCCGCTCTGAGCGGCTGCTGTCCGGTCACCGTCGGCCGACCTCGGCGGCCTGGTAGAGGCCGCGCTCCTCGATCATTCCCCTCACGCCGTCGGAGACCAGATAGCGAACCGGGCGTCGCTCGCCCACATGCTCGCGCACGAGCGTCGAGGAGATGTCGATCCTGGGCATGTCGAAGAAGACGATGGTCGCGTTCTCGCCCAGTCCGTCCAGGCGCCGCAGCACCGCCTCACGCTCCATCCCCTCGCGCGCGGCGACGGCCACGCTGGCGAGCGACAGCACCCTTTCGGGCTCGCGCCACGAGCCGAGGTGGGCCGCCTGGTCGGCGCCCAGGATCAGCGTCAGCTCGTCGCCGGGCGCCTGCTCGCGCACCGCCGCGAGCGTGTCCGCCGTGTAGGAGGCGCCCTGCCGCCTGACCTCGGCATCCGACACCGACAGCCATTCGTTCCCCTCGGCGGCCAGCCGGCAGAGCGCCAGCCTCACGTCGGGACCCGGCTCGGACTCGATCTCGCGGTGCGGCGCCCGGCCCATCGGCACCATCGTCACCTCGTCCAGCTCCAGCTGCCAGCGGGCCTCCTGCGCGCAGATCAGATGGCCCACGTGCGGCGGATTGAAGGCGCCGCCGAGGATTCCGCGTCGCAGGTCGCCTACTCCCTGACCTGGCCGGAGCCTTCGATGACGAACTTGTAGCTGGTCAGCTCGCGCACCCCGATCGGGCCGCGGGCGTGCAGCTTCTGCGTGGAGTTGCCGATCTCGGCCCCCATGCCGAAGACCCCGCCGTCGGTGAAGCGGGTGGAGGCGTTCACGTACACGCACGCGGCGTCGACGCCGGTGGTGAAGGCGCGAGCCGCATCGTTCGAGCGCGTCACGATCGCCTCGGAGTGCCCGGATCCGTAGCGGTTCACGTGTTCGATCGCCTCCGCGGTGGAGTCCACCACCTTCACGGCGAGGATCAGCGCCTGGTACTCGGTGGCCCAGTCCTCCTCGCTCGCCTCGATGAGCGAATCGCCCAGCGGGCCGGCGGCCGCCCGGGCGCGTGCGTCCGCGCGCAGCTCGACGCCGGACTCGCGCAGCGCGGACAGGGCTCCCGGCAGGAAATCCGCCGCCGCCGCGGCGTGCACGAGCAGCGTCTCCGCCGCGTTGCAGACGCCGGGCCGCTGAACCTTGGCGTTGACGATGATGGCCTGTGCGTCGTCGAGATCGGCATCCGCGTCCACGTACACGTGGCAGTTGCCGGCGGCGGCATACATCACCGGCACCGTCGCGTGCTGCCTGAGCGCGGCCTTCAGGCCCTCTCCCCCCCGCGGGATGATCAGGTCCACGACGCCGTCCTGGGTGGCCAGCTGGCGCAGCTCGTCGCGGTCGCCGCCGGTGACCAGCGAGATGGCGGCGGCGGGAATGCCGGCCTCGGCCACGGCCCAGGCGGCCACCTGGGCGAGCGCCGCGTTGGAGCTCGCGGCCATCGAAGATCCCCGCAGCACGATCGCGTTGCCCGACTTCAGGCACAGCGCAGCGCAGTCGATCGTCACGTTGGGCCGCGCCTCGTAGACCACGGCCACCACGCCGAGCGGCACGCGCACGCGGCGGACATCGAGCCCGTTTGCCAGCCGGTGGCCATCCAGCGTCTCGCCGACCGGGTCGGGCAGGCCCGCGATCGTGCGGACGTCGGAGGCGATCTGAGCGAGGCGACGCTCGTCCAGCTTCAGGCGATCGAGCAACGGGGCGCTCAGGCCCTCGTCTGCTCCGGCCTCCATGTCCCGGTCGTTGGCGGCCAGGATCTCACCCGCGCGCTGCTCGAGCGCTGCGGCCAGGGCGTGCAGGGCCGCGGTCCGCGTCGCCCCGTCGATTCCGGCCAGCACGCGAGCGGCGTCGCGGGCGGCCAGGCAGACGTCGTCGACCGTGGGTGCGGTGGCGGCCATCAGGCTCCTAGGGTAACGCGCGCCCGCACCTGATTCGCCTTACTCCAAGACGAGGTAGTCGCGGTGGATGGCCTCGTCGGCCGCCCGCGGCAAGAGCTCCAGCACCGCGGCCGACTTCATCCCCTTCACCTGCCGCAGCTCGCCGGCCGAGTAGTTCACGATCCCCTTGCCGATCGCCCGCCCGCCGGCCTCGGCGCTGGAGATGGTCACGGCGTCGCCCGCGTGAAACGCGCCGGCCACTCCCACGATCCCGACGGGCAGCAGGCTGGTGCCCCGTTCGCGCAGCGCCCGCTCCGCCCCCGCGTCCACCTCCAGGTTGCCGTGCGCCGGCTTGGCGTAGCGCAGCCACAACTTGAACGAGGAGACGCGTCCGCCCTGTGGATGGAAGCGCGTGCCCACGGTCCCCCCGGCGAGTGCGGTGCGCACGCTCTCGGGGCTGGTGCCGCGGGCGATCACGGCGGGTATCCCGGCGGCGGTGGCCATCTCGGCGGCGACGACCTTGGAGCGCATTCCCCCCGACCCCAGCGGCGAGGCCGAGAATCCGATGTCGAGGTCCCTGAGCTCCTCGAAGCTGCGGACATCGGCGACCGGCCGGGCTTCGGGGTCGACAGCAGGATCGGCGGTGAACAGCCCGTCGGTGTCGGTGAGCAGCACGAGCTGGTCTGCGCCGAGCAGGATCGCCACCTGGGCGGCCAGGAAGTCGTTGTCGCCGAACGAGATCTCGTCGGTGGCCGTGGTGTCGTTCTCGTTGATCACCGGGACGAGACGCCAGTCCAGGAGCTTGCGCAGAGTGTGACGGGCGTTCACGTAGTGGGTGCGTGCCGACATGTCGAAGAACGTGAGCAGCACCTGGGCGCTCGGGACCCCGTGGCTCGCCAGCAGCTCGTCGTAGACGCGGTACAGCGGCCCCTGGCCGACCGCCGAGGCCGCCTGCAGCTCCGACATGGAGGCGGGCCGAACGGCCAGCCCCATCAGGCGCATGCCCCTCGCGATCGCCCCCGAGGTGACCATCACCACCGAGTCTCCGGCGGCGTGGCGCGCCGCCACCTCCTCACAGAGCGGAGCGATCACCTCCATGCGCACCTCGCCGCGGGGGTCCGCGACGATGCTCGAGCCGAGCTTGACTACGACACTGGCCACGCGGGGAGACTACGGCCGGCGGGAGGGAGCGCAACCCGAGGACCGCACCGAGGCTCTCAGTCCGTGGCGCCGCTGGTCAGGCGGAACTTGCCGTCTTCCTTGCGCAGGCGAAAGGCCTGCGGGCGGCGCACGCCCTGAATCTTGAGCTCGGCAGTCACGGTGGCGGTGTCGCCGTCGATCTTCGTCTTGCCGAACTTCAACACCTTGTACGTCTGCTGCAGCCGCTGCGAGTCGATCTGCTGCTCGCACCGCTTGACGGCGGCATCACCCTTGGCGGCCGTGACGCGCTCGATGTAGGAGCGGGTGGTCAGCTCGGTGCAGAACCTCTTTCCGTCGCGCTCGTTCACCGCCGTGGCGAAGTCCTTGACCACCTGCTGGGCGTCCTTCTCGCTGTCGGCCCCACCGCACCCCGCCAGCAGGCCGGCCGACACCAGGGCGCCGACGAAGAGGTGGCGGGCGGACATGGCGCGTCAGCGTAGCGGGGCGCCGGGGTCGAGCTCGAAGACGGTCCCGGCGATCTCGACATCGTCTCCGGCCGCAAAGCCGGCAGCCTCGAGGGCATGGATCACGCCCATGGAGCGCAGGCGATCCTCCAGGTAGCGCAGAGATTCGTCGTTGTCCAGGTCGTGGCGCGCAAAGAGGCGCTCGACCCGCCTGCCCTTTACCCGGTAGACGCCGCTGGGGGTCCGCACGACCTCGACGGCGTCGTCGGCGCCGGGCCGGAACACGCGGTGGGTGGCCTCGACCTCGGCCGCTGCATGGTGGACATCGGGCTCTGCCTGCGCCGGCACGTTTCGCACCAGGGCGCCGCGCAGGCCATCGCCCCCGGCTCCGGTGGCGGCCGAGGTCGCCAGGACGTCGATCACCGCGGCGCCGAGGCGCTCTTTCCAGATGGTCACCTGCTCGGCCACCTGCTCCGGGGCGAGAAGATCGGCCTTGGACAGGCACAGCAGGCGCGGCAGGGTCGCCAGGCCGTGCCCATGCTCGGCCAGCTCGGCCTCCACCGTCGCAAGGTTGGCCGTGGGATCGGACCCGTCCACCGGGGCCAGGTCGAGCACGTGCACCAGCAGCCGGCAGCGCTCGACGTGGGCCAGGAACTCATGCCCCAGGCCCGCGCCGGCGCTGGCGCCTTCGATCAGCCCGGGGATGTCGGCCACCACGAGCTGGCGCTCATCGGCCTCGATCGCACCCAGCACCGGCTCCAGCGTGGTGAAGGGGTAGTCGGCGACCTTGGGACGGGCCGCCGTCATCCGTCCGAGCAGCGAGCTCTTGCCGGCGTTTGGCAGGCCGACCAGGCCGGCGTCGGCGAGCAGCCGCAAGCTCAGCGTGAGCCTGCCCTCCTCACCGGGCAGGCCGCGTTCGGCCAGGCGAGGAGTCTGGCGGGTGGAGGACGCAAACGACTTGTTGCCGCGGCCCCCCGATCCGCCCTTGGCTACGACGGCCCGCTGCCCCGGCTCCACCAGGTCCCAGCGCACGCCGCGCCCCTCGTCCTCGGCCACGGTGCCCGGCGGGATCCGGACCTCCAGGACATCGGCGTTTGCGCCGTGGCGCTGGGCCCCTTCCCCGTGGCCGCCGCGCTTGGCCTCCAAGTGGCCGCCGCGGTGGAACTCGGCGAGGTCCCGCTTGGAGGCGTCGCAGACCACGACGACCTCTCCGCCCTGGCCGCCATCGCCCCCGTCGGGCCCGCCCTTGGGCACATGGGCCTCGCGGCGAAACGAGACGGCGCCGTCGCCGCCGGAGCCACCCCGGACATGGATGGTGGCGCGATCGTGGAACACGGACAAAGACTAGTGCAGCGTTCCTGAAGTGGGTTGTTGTTTGGTGGCCTTGGCGAGGATCTCGTCTGAGGTCTTGGTCCAGATGAAGGGTTGGGCGCGTTGGTTGTAGCCGTCGATGAAGTGCTCGATCGCGGCGATCAGTTCGGGGACGTTGTGGTAGACGCCGCGGCGGACCTGCTGCTTGGTGAGGATCGAGAACCAGATCTCGACCATGTTCATCCATGACGCCGAGGTCGGGGTGAAGTGG
>JBBJOH010000093.1:0-5452 GCA_037720995.1 Thermoleophilaceae bacterium | reverse complement strand
GTCCTCGACGAGGCCGACCGGATGCTCGACATGGGCTTCAAGCCCGCCGTCGACCGGATCGTGGCCAAGGTCCCGGGCGATCGCCAGACGCTGTTCTTCTCGGCCACGCTCCAGGGCGAGGTCGGGCAGCAGGCCAAGGCCTTCACCCACGACGCCGCCCGCCACGTGCACGCGCCGGAGCCCGACTCGGAGATCGACGTCAAGCACCGCTTCGTGCACGTGACCCACGAGGGCAAGGTCGACCGCCTGGTGCGCGAGCTCAAGGACTCAGAGCGCGGCCGGACGCTGGTCTTCGTGCGCACCAAGCGTGGTGCCGACCGCCTGGTCAAGAAGCTCGACCGGGAGAAGGTGAACGCGGTCGCGATGCACGGCAACAAGTCCCAGGCCCAGCGCCAGAAGGCGCTCGCCGCCTTCGAGAAGGGACGCGTGGACACCCTCGTGGCCACCGACGTCGCCGCGCGGGGCATCGACGTGCCCGATATCACGCACGTGATCAACTTCGACGTTCCCGAGGACCGCGACGCCTACGTGCACCGCGTCGGCCGGACAGGCCGCGCGGGTCGCACGGGAGCCGGAGTGAGCTTCGTCGTGGCCGATCAGGTTCACGACATGCGCAAGATCGCCGCGGCCCTGGACCTGGGCGAGCAGTTCGACGCGGCCGACGGCACCCCCGTCCACGTCCCGAACGACGGCCCGCGCACCAACCGCACCCGGCCCCAGCGCGGCGGCGGGGGAGGCGCAGGCCACCAGAGTCGCGGTCGCGGTCAGAACGGCAGCAAGCCCAAGGCGAAGAGCCCTGCGCAGGGATGGTCGTCAGACGGCCGCGGGCCCAAGCGCCGCGGCCGCCGGGGCTAGCGGCGGCGGCAGGGCTGGTCCTGCTCAGCCGCAGCAGACGCGCGACCAGCGGTCCGCCCGCAGCCGTGGCCTTAGCTCCGGCGGGTGCGGGCCGAGCCCGCGACGGACACGCTGGCCCGGGTCTGGGCCGAGCCGCGGATGCCGAGCCGCTCCTCCTCGTTGCGCTGCTTCTTCGAGTCGCCCTTCCCGGCCACGACCGTGGACGCTACCCGTTAGCGCTTCGCCCGGCGTGGTAGACAACACGCAAGCCTGTTTCACGAACGAGGAGGGAAAGATGGCCAACCGGGACAAGGGGTTGTACGACAAGCTGCGCGCCTCCGGGCTGCGCAAGAAGGCGGCGGGTACGATCGCCGAGGCCGCCGGCGCCGGCGGTACGCGCGGCAAGAAGGTCCTGAGCGGGGCCGCGGATGAGCTGCGCGGGGTGATCTCCGAGCTGGAGGATCGCGCCAAGGGCGGCGCGGCCAAGCGGAAGGCCACGGCGAAGAAGGCGGCCGACACGCGCGAGCAGAACGCTGCCAAGCGCAGCGCGGCGGCCAAGAAGGCGGCCACCACGCGCAAGCAGGGCGGCGCCAAGCGCAGCGCCGCGGCCAAGAAGGCGGCCAGCACGCGCAGTGGCGGCCAGCGCAGCGCCGCGGCCAAGAAGGCCGCGCGCACCCGCGCCAAGGGATAGGAGCAGCGCAGAGAACATGGCCAAGCACTGGTTCGCCGCCTCGACCGAGGAGTTCACGCCCACCGAGATCGTCGGGCAGGAGCAGGCGGCCGAGAGGGCGGGCTTCGACGGGCTGGGGATCTCCGACCACTTCGCCCCGTGGTTTCCCGACGGCCAGGCCAGCCAGGCCTGGGTGACGATGGCCGCCTACGGGCAGGTCACCTCGCTTCCGCTCGGCACGGGCGTCACTCCGGTCATCCACCACTACCACCCGGGACACATCGCCCAGGCCTTCATGTCGATGGAGGAGCTGTTTCCGGGCCGCGTCTTCTTGGGCGTGGGCTCGGGTGAGGCGCTGAACGAGGTCCCCCTGGGACTCGACTGGCCCGAGCCGGGCGAGATGCTGCAGCGCTTCGAGCAGGGCCTGGAGGCGATCGAGCGGCTGTGGGCCGGCGAGACGGTGACCATGGACGCGGGCTGGTTCTCGCTCAAGGAGGCCAAGCTCTACACGCGCGCGGAGGGAAGGCCCCGCATGTACGTGTCCGCGTTCGGACCGCAGGCGGCGGCCATCGCCGGTCGTCACGGACAAGGCCTGTGGACCTTGGGCGACCCCGACGCCGCGCCCGAGATCATCGACGCCTACCGGGAGGCGTGTCAGAAGAGCGGCAAGGCAGAGGGGGAGATCATCCTTCAGTCCGGGATGGCGTGGGCGAAGGACGCCGAACAGGCCGTCGCGGGTGCGCGGCGCTGGAAGCCCACCCAGCTGCCCGAGCTCTACCGCGACGACATTCACGATCCCGAAGACATGCAGCGCCGAGCCGATGCGCAGATGAGCGACGAGGACTTCGCCGCGGAGGGCTTCATCATCAGCTCGGACCCTGACGAGCACGTCGAGCGGATCCGCGAGATAGAGCAGATCGGGGCGACGGTGGTGTGCCTGCAGCTGATCGGACAGGGCGACCCGATGGGCACCATCTCCACGTACGGCGACACGATCCTGCCCGCGCTGCGAAGCGGCTGAGGGGGCGCCGCGGCCCAGTTAGGAGCGACCGCGTGAGCCCCACCGAGCCGCTGTGGCAGCCGACCGAGGAGCGCCTCGAGCGCTCCAATCTCACCCGCTACGCGCGATGGCTGGCAGACGAGCGCGGGGTGACCAGCGAAGGCTACGAGGAGCTGTGGCGGTGGTCGGTGCACAACCTCGAGGACTTCTGGGGCTCGATCTGGGACTTCTTCGAGGTGCAGGCGGCAGAGCCCTACGAGCGCGTGCTGGGATCGCGGGAGATGCCGGGCGCCGAGTGGTTTGGCGGGGCGCGGCTCTCCTACGTCGAGCACATCTTCGCGGGCAAGGAGAACTCCGGGCCGGCGCTGCACCATGCCTCCGAGTTGCGCGAGCTGGAGACGATGACGTGGGGCGAGCTTCGCTCGCTCACCCGGCTGGTGGCCGGCGGCTTGAAGGCGCTCGGGGTGGGGCCGGGCGATCGCGTGGTGGCCTATGTGCCCAACATCGCCGAGGCGGTGGCCGCGTTCCTCGCCACCGCGTCGATCGGCGCGGTGTGGTCCAGTTGCTCGCCCGACTTCGGGGCCCGCTCGGTAGTCGATCGCTTCGCCCAGATCGAGCCCAAGGTCCTGATCGCCGTGGACGGCTACCGCTACAACGGCGGTGACTTCGACCGCATGGACACCGTGGCCGGGCTCCAGCGCGAGATCCCGTCGCTCCAGGCCACGGTGGTGCTTCCCTACCTCGACCCGAGCCCCGACCCCGCCCGCCTTAACGACGCGCTGCGCTGGGAGGAGCTGCTGGCGCGCGGCGAGGGCGCCCCGCTGGAGCTCGAGCCGCTGCCCTTCGACCACCCGCTGTGGGTGCTCTACTCCTCGGGCACCACGGGACTGCCCAAGGCGATCGTGCACTCGCAGGGCGGCATCCTGCTCGAGCACCTGAAGAAGATGCACCTGCACCTGGACGCCCAGCCGGGCGATCGCGTGTTCTGGTTCACCACCACGGGGTGGATGATGTGGAACTTCCTGGTCGGCGTCTTGCTCACCGACGCCGAGATCGTGCTCTACGACGGCAGCCCCGGTCACCCCGATCTGGGCGTGCTGTGGGACCTGGCCGAGCGCTCGGGTACGACCACCTTCGGCACCTCCGCCGCCTTCATCTCCTCCTGCATGAAGGAGGGGGTCAAGCCGCGCGAGGGCCGCGATCTGTCCCGGCTCACCGCCGTGGGGTCAACCGGCTCGCCGCTCTCACCCGAGAGCTTTCGGTGGGTCTACGACCACGTCGGCGCGGACACGTGGCTGTTCTCGACGTCCGGGGGCACCGACGTGTGCACGGCCTTCGTGGGCGGGGTGCCCACCCTGCCCGTGTACACGGGCGAGCTGCAGGGCCGGTCGCTGGGCTGCGCCGTCGAGGCCTTCGACGAGGAGGGCCAGCCGGTGGTGGGGGAGGTGGGCGAGCTGGTGATCGCTCAGCCGATGCCCTCCATGCCCATCTACCTGTGGGACGACGCGAACGGCGAGCGCATGCGCGAGAGCTACTTCGACATGTACCCGGGCATCTGGCGCCACGGCGACTGGATCGAGATCAATCGGCGCGGGGGCGCGATCATCCACGGCCGGTCGGACTCGACGATCAACCGTGGCGGCATCCGAATGGGTACGAGCGAGATCTACCGCGCGGTGCTGGATTTGGACCAGATCACCGACGCGCTGGTCGTCGACGTGCCCCGCGAGGGGGAGGAGAGCTGGATGCCGCTGTTCGTGGTGCTGCGCGAGGGCGCGGAGCTCGACGACGACCTGACCAGGGCGATCGCCAAGCGGGTGCGCGAGTGGTGCTCGCCGCGCCACGTGCCCGACGAAGTGCTCGCTGTGGCCCAGGTACCGCGCACGCTGTCGGGCAAGGTGCTGGAGGTGCCGGTCAAGAAGATCCTCTCGGGCACTGCGCCCGACCAGGCGGCCAGCCGCGACTCGCTGGCCAACCCCGGGGCGCTGGACTGGTTCGTGGACCTGGCCGCCTCGCGCGCGTAGGACGGCGCGCGCCGGATTGTGCGGGGGCCTCGCGCGGGCGGACGCCATGCTGCCGTGCCCGGGCGCCTGCCAGAGTCAGATGATGTCCGCCGACGTCGTCATCACCGAGTTCACCGATCCCGCCTGTCCCTGGGCCTATTCCGCGGAGCCCTTCCGGCTGCGGCTGGACTGGCTCTACGGCGACGCGATCGAATGGAGGCCCCGCATGGTGGGCCTCTCCGAAAGCCCCGAGGAGTACGAGGAGAAGGGCCTCACGCCCGAGCGCCTGGCCGGCGCCACGGCGAAGATCGCCGCCGACCACGGCATGCCCATGGAGACCGCCCCGCCGCCGCGGATGCAAGCCACCCTCCCGGCCTGCCGCGCGGTCGTGGCCGCCCGGGTGCACGCCCCCGAGGCCGAGCGCCCGCTGCTTCGCAGCCTGCGGGTGCGCAACTTCTCCGGTCAGCTGCTCGACGAGCCCGACACCATCGCCGGGGCCGCACGGGACGCGGGCCTCTCCCCGTCGGACATCGAGGCGTGGACGGCGCAGGAGCAGGTCGAGGCCGCGCTGCGCGCTGACATGGCCGAGGCGCGCGAGCCCATGCCCGCGGCCCGCGTGCTCGACGCCCGCCTGGCCAACTGGTCGGGCGGGCGCCGCTACACCTGCCCGTCCTATGAGATCAGGCGGGAGTCCGACGGCGTGCGGATCGCCGTGCCCGGCTTCCAGCCCTTCGCCGCCTACGACGTGGTGCTGGCCAACCTGGTGCCCGACCGCGCGCGCCGCGATGCGCCGGCCGAGGTGAACGAAGTGCTGGGCTGGGCCGGCACGCCCCTGGCCACCCGCGAGGTGGCGGAGATCTGCGAGCTCGACGACCGCGAGGCGCGCGAGCAGCTCGGCCGCGTGGCGGAGGAGCGCCACGTGGGGGCCGACGGCTTCTGGACGCT
>JBBJOH010000092.1:0-5481 GCA_037720995.1 Thermoleophilaceae bacterium | reverse complement strand
GACAAGACCGACGAGCAGAAGGCGATCACCGACATGGTGCGCCAGTTCGCGGACGAGCAGATCCTTCCCAACGCCGAGCACTACGACCACGGGGACGAGTTTCCCGAGCCGATCGTGGAGCAGATGAAGGAGATCGGGCTCTTCGGGGTGACGATCCCGGAGGAGTACGGCGGGATGGGCCTGGACCTGACCACCTACGTGATGATCGTGGAGGAGCTCTCGCGCGGGTGGATCTCGATCTCGGGGATCATCAACACCCACTTCATCGGCTCCTACCTGCTGATGAAGTTCGGCTCCGACGAGCAGAGGCAGAAGTACCTGCCGCGGATGGCCACCGGCGAGATCCGGGCGGCCTTCTCGCTATCCGAGCCCGAGCTGGGCTCCGACGTCCAGGCCATCAAGACGCACGCCAAGAGCCTGGCCGACGGCTTCTGGGAGATCAACGGCCAGAAGATGTGGGTGACCAACGGCTTGCGCTCCGCGCTGGTCTTCACGTTGGTCAAGACCGATCCCGACGCCGATCCGCGGCACAAGGGCATGACCTGCTTCATCGCCGAGAAGGAGCCGGGCGTGCACGAGAACACCGGCGACTACGCCGGCTTCACCGTGCCCCCGCAGCTCAAGAAGATGGGCTACAAGGGCGTCGAGTCCACCGAGCTCGTCTTCGACGGCTACCGCTGCCCGGCCGAGAACATATTGGGCGGGGAGGAGGCCGGGCTGAACAAGGGCTTCGCGCAGATGATGGATGCGCTCGAGGTCGGTCGCGTGAACGTGGCCGCCCGCGGCGTGGGCATCGCCCAGCGCGCGCTGGAGCTGGCGCTGCGCTACTCGCAGGAGCGCAAGACCTTTGGCCGCCCGATCGCCGAGCACCAGGCGATCCAGTTCAAGCTGGCCGACATGGCCACCCAGGCCGAGGCCGCCCGGCTGTTGACCCTGCAGGCCGCGCGCCTAAAGGACGCGGGTGAGCGCTCGGACCTCGAGGCCGGCATGGCCAAGCTGTTCGCTTCGGAGGCGGGCCGCTTCTGCGTGGAGGAGTCGTTTCGCATCCACGGCGGGTACGGCTATTCGAAGGAGTACGAGATCGAGCGCCTCTACCGCGACGCGCCGCTGCTGCTGATCGGCGAGGGCACCTCCGAGATCCAGCGGATGGTGATCGGCAAGAAGCTGCTGTCCCGGCACCGGATCTGAGACCGGAGGCCTCGGGGCCGGGATCAGGGCGTGGGCTGGACGCCCGCGGAGCTGACCCCGTCCGTACGCGTGGGCAACTAATGTTGCCCGGATGTCCGCCGCCGATACCAAGACCGCGATCGCCGGGGCCGTCGCTCGGCTGAGCGCGGAGGTGCCGGCGTTGCGCCAGCTGAAGCTGGTGATGCGCCTGCAGCTGGAGGCGCGGGGCGGCGACGCCCCGATCTGGCGGATCGAGGTACCCGGCCCGAAGATCGACCGCGACCCCGCAGGCGATGCCCGCATCGACGTGGTGGTCCAGCGCCAGCAGTTCAACCAGCTCGCCGAGGACGGCACCCTGCGCGACTGGGCGCGGGCGTATGAGAAGGGTTACGTGAAGGTGAGCGGCGACCCGGGGATCATCAAGCTGTTGGGCAGCGTGATGGCCAAGCAGATGGCCCGAAGCCGAACCTAGGATGCCCTCGACGAAACCGGCATCCGTGCCGGTTTCGCCCGATGCCCTCGACGAAACCGGCATCCGTGCCGGTTTCGTATGCCGGCTTCAGGACCCCGGCTGGTCGCGGGGGCACCAGTAGGTGGTGCGCCCGCCGATCGTCTCGCGCTCAAGCGGCGTCCCGCAGCTCGGACAGCTCCCTCCCCGGACACGGTGGGGAATCAGGTCGCCCGTGTGCACGCCCCCGCGCCTGATCGCTCGTCGTGTGGCCGCCCGCAGCGCGCGGCGCAGGCCATCCAGCTGTTCCTCGTCGAGGTCGCCGGCGGCGAGGAGGGGGGACAGGCCCGCGCGCCACAGGGTCTCGTCGGCCAGCAGGTTGCCCACGCCGGCGATCACCGACTGGTCCATGAGCCTGGCCTTCAGCGGGGCGGCGCCGCGTCCGACCCGCTCCCGGAACTGCGCCCGCCCGACCTCGGCGGCGTCCGGGCCCAGGCGGGAGAGGTCCGGGTCCAGCACGACGCGACCCAGCCGGCGCTTGTCGCGCAGAGCCAGCCGGCCGCCGTCCTGGAAATCGATCGAGAAGCGGTCCCAGTTGCGCTCGGCGGGCTCACCGTCGACCTCGATTCGGCCCGACATACCCAGGTGCAGGCCCAGCACGGGGCCACGATCGGTCTCGACCGACAGGGCCTTGCCCCGCCTATGGGCACTGGTAAGCGTGGCGCCGGTCAGCGCATCGGCGATCTCGCCCGGCGAGTGCGGGCGGCACACCCAGGTGTCGGCGTCGTCGACCGAAGCGATTCGCCGTCCGAGCGCCTCGCGCTCGATCGTCAGGCGCGCCCGCTCGGCCTCGGGCAGCTCAGGCATGTGCCTGGTAGGGGAGCCAAGGGCTAAAGGACCGGAGAACCGCTGCCGAGTACACCCACATGTCCGCACATACCGCCGAGCCAGCAGTCTTCAATACCGTCGAGCCAGCAGTCCTCACCGAAGTCACGTACCTCGAGAAGGTTCGCGACGATCGAGGCCAGGAAGCGTCAACCGAAGGGCAGCTGAGGCTGGAGGTGGCGACCGAGCGCAACGCCAACAAGGCGCTGCTGGCCGCCATCCTCGAGCTGGACTCCCGGCTCGCCACCGAGCGCAGCGCCGGCAAGGCGATGCTGGCCGCCGTCGGCGAGCTCGAGCGACGACTGGGCGCAGAGCGAGAGTCGGTCGTACGCTGGGAGGCCTGGGCCGTCGAGGCCGAACGCATCCTGGCCGACAACATCCGGGAGCAGGAGTCCACCCGCTCCTGGTGGCGTCGCCTGCGCGATCGCTGACCGCTCGTCAGCGCTCGAGCGTCGCGCCGTCGTCGTACAGCTTCACGACCTTGACGCCTCCGGGCGGAGCCGCGTCCACGCACAGCCTGCACAGGATGCACTCGTCGAGGTTCTCCTCCACGATGTCGAGGCCCTCGGCCGTCGCGGCATAGATGTTCACCGGACAGGCGTCCGAGAGCGTCTGGGCCAGCTCGGGATCGGCCTTGACCTCGTCGGTGACCTCGACGTCTATGAACACGCCGGCCATCAGGCGGGCGCCTCCGGGCCGAGCTTCTCTTTCACCGCATCCGGGATCCCGTCGATTCGCTCGACCACCGGTATCCCCGCCTCCTCAAGGCGCGCGATCTTCTCCGCGGCGCTGTCCTCCTTGCCCTCCACGATCGTGCCTGCGTGGCCGAACGCCATGCCCTGCATCTCATCGTCGTCCATGAAGCGCCCGGCCATGAAGGCCACGATCGGCAGTCGCGAGTCGTTCTCGGCCACCCATTCGGCCAGCTGGGCCTCCATCCGCCCGCCCGGCTCGGTGTAGATCACGATCGCCTCGGTCTGCTCGTCGGCCTCGAAGTAGGGCATCAGCTCGGCGTACGTGGAGCCGATGATGGCGTCGCCGCCGATCGACACGGCGGTGGACACGCCCAGGCCGGCGGCGGTCAGCGTCGAGGAGATCTCGGTGGTCATGCCGCCCGAGCGGCTCATCACGCCCACCGAGCCGGGCTGGTAGGCCTGCTCGGCGTTCTTGGCCGGACCGCCGATGCCGCCCATCTTGGCCACGCCGGGAACGATCAGGCCGAGGCAGTTGGGCCCGATGATGCGGGCGCCGTGCAGATCGGCCAGCTCGACCATCTGGCCCACGTCACGGCGCGGGATGCGCTCGGTGACGACCACCACGGTCTCGATTCCGTGCTCCAGGGCCTCGAAAACGGCGTCCTTGGTGAAGGCGGGGGGGACGGTGACCACGGAGCCGGTGGGCGTCACCCCGTCGTTGTGCTCGATCACCTGGGCGACGGTGTCGAAGACCGGCACGCCGTGCACCGTGCGGCCCTTGCGCCCGGGGGTCACGCCGCCCACGATCTTCGAGCCGTAGTCCAGGCACTCGCGCGTGAGGCTCACGGCCTCGCGGCCGGTGATGCCCTGGACGATGAAGCTGGTGTGCTCGTCGAGCAGGATGGACATCAGGCCCCCTCCGCCTTCGGCTCCGCCACGCCCTGGATGTTCTCGACGGCCCTGCGCGCGGCCTCGTGCATCGAGACCGACCGGTCGCAGTACTCGATCCCGTAGGAGTCGAGGATCTTGAAGCCCTCTTCCTCCCAGGCGCCCGGGATGCGAAAGATGGCGATGGTCTCGGCCGGGTCCTTTCCCAGGTCCAGGCACGCCTTGATCACGCCGCGAGCCACGATGTCCACCCGGGTATTGGAGACGATCGACATCATCACCGCGATCTTCTCCACGCCGTCCTTGCTCAGGACCTCCTTGGCCAGGCCCTGCGCCTTGGCCACCGACGGGTTGCCGCCGATCTCGGAGTAGTTGGCCGGGTGGCCGCCCTGCGAGCGAACCGCGTCAGTCAGGGTCAGCGACCCGCCGCCCGCGCCGATCACCAGGCCGATGTTGCCGTGAAAGCCCGTGTCCTTGCCCTGGATCACGCCGCGGTGGTCGGCGGCGTCGATCGCGGCCACGTTGAGCTCGAACTCGGAGGGCTCGTAGCCCTCGCGGTTGTCGTCCTCGGCGATGCCGAGCTCGGTGAGGATCTCTTTCTGGCGCGGCTTGGCCTCGTCCTCCATCTCCATGTGGGCGTCCAGGGCCACGAAGCTGCCGTCGGCCAGGCGGGCGATCGGGTTGATCTCGGCCAGGGTCATGTCGCGGTCCACGAAGAGCTGGGCGAGGCCGGTGAGGATCGGGACCAGGCCGGTCAGCTCCTTGCCGGTCACGCCCGTGGACGCGATGCACTGCTTGGCCAGGAAGCCGGAGACGGGGTGGAGGTTGGAGTAGTGCTGGCGACCGACGTGGTCGGGGTGGGTCTCGGCAACCTCCTCGATGTCGATGCCGCCCATGTCCGAGAACAGCATCATCGGCCGCCGGGCGGTGCCGTCCCAGACCACCGAGGCGTAGTACTCCTGCTCGATCTCGGCCTTGGGGTCGACCAGCACGCCACGGGGGGTATGGCCGTTGATCTCCAGCTTGAGGATGTCATCGGCGTGCTCCAGCGCCTCGTCGGGCGTATCGGCGAACTTGACGCCGCCGGCCTTCATGCGCCCCCCGGTGAGGACCTGGGACTTGATCACCGTGGGGCCGTCGATGTCGGCGGCGATGTCGCGGGCCTGCTCGGAGGTGGTGGCGAAGCCGTACTTGGTCACCGGGATGCCCGCCTCCTCGATGAGGCGACGGCTCTCGTACTCGAAGAAGCGCATGGGCGGCGCAAAGATATACCTCTAGGACATCCCGTAGGCCTCTCGAAGCTCGGGATCCTTCTCGGCCAGCTGCTCGGCCAGCTCCACCATCACCTTGCATTGCTTCCAGGTGGCGTCGTCCTGCATCTTGCCGTCGATCATGTGC
>JBBJOH010000091.1:0-5489 GCA_037720995.1 Thermoleophilaceae bacterium | reverse complement strand
GTTCGGCGACGAGGGAATCACGCCGCGCGGATCGACCCCGTTGCCCGGCGCCGACGGATCTCCACCCGGGCCACAGAAGCGTGTGGCGGCCGGCACGTCCCCACCGCCACCCTGGCCCGGGCGCTGCGCCTGAGCCACCAATGGAGCCGCGACGCACAGCGCCAGGAAAACCAAAGCGATCAGCGGCAAGCGAGCGCGTCGAGCCCGACCGACCTTTGCTGCTTGTCCTCTGTGCATCGCGCCACTGTAAGCGCGTCTGCCGCATTGCGCCAGCGGCAAGGACGAGATCGCCAGGTTCTAGTGGTGCAGCGGCTGCTTCTGGGCTTCGGTCTCGGGTGCTTCGATGTAGGGCTGCTTATCGTCCTGGTTCTCTGTCTCGTGGTAGACGGACTCGGCGTTGACGGCCCAGATGTCGTGCTCGGTGCCCTTGACCAGGTTGTCCACCGCGCGCATCGAGGTGAGCATCGAGTGGTCGGAGTTGTTGTAGCGGTGCAGCCCGTTGCGGCCGACCTGCTGGAGGTTGTCGATCCCGTCCAGCCAGCCCTTGATCTTCTCGATCCGCTCGCTGTAGTCCATGTCGTACATGGGGTAGGCCTTCGGCACGCGGGTGGCGAAGCCGAACTCGAGCGAGTCGCGCCTGGCCAGGCCGAGCTTCTCCAGCTCTCTCATGCCGAGCTCCACGAGGTCATCGTCGGCCATCTCCCACAGGTGGTCGCCCGCGAAGCAGAAGTACTCCAGGCCGACACACGCCTTGGTGGGGTCGGGAACCATCCAGGGGCTCCAGGAGCGGAAGTTCTGGATCCGCCCCACCTCGACGTCGGGCTCGTGGATGTAGATCCAGTTGTCGGGGAACAGGTCCTCCCCGTCCAGCACCAGCGAGACGGTCAAAAAGTCGCGGTAGCGGATGCCCTTGGCGGCCGACTTGACCTCGGGCGAGGGGGCGGGGTCGACCATCCCGGCCACGTTTCGCAGCGGCAGCGAAGAGATCACGTAGTTGGACTCGTAGTCCTTGCCCCCGGCCGTGACCCTGGTCACCTTGCCGTCCTGGACGTGCAGCGTCTCCACCGGGGTGTTCATCAGGATCTGACCGCCGAGGCTCGTGATGTCCTCGGTCATCGTCTCCCACATCTGGCCGGGGCCGTAGCGGGGGTAGTGGAACTCGCCGATCAGCGTCTTGATCTCGTCGCCCTTGTTGCCGAAGAAGGCGGCCTTGGCCGCCGAGAAGAACGACAGGCCCTTGATCCTCTGGGCCGCCCAGTCGGCCCGGATCTCGGATACCGGCACCCCCCAGACCTTCTCGGTGTAGGAGCGGAAGAAGTTGTCGAACAGGCGCTTGCCGAAGCGGTTGGTCACCCACTGCTCGAAGGTGTCCTCGCGTCCCTTGGGCTTCACCATGGCCCAGGCGTAGGAGAGCATGCAGCGCGTCAGCTCGACCGGCCCGAGCTTCTTGATCACGTCCGGCCCGCGCAGCGGGTAGTCGAGGAACTTCTTGTTCCAGTAGATGCGCGACATGCGGGGGCGCAGGAGAAACTCCTCGCGCATGATCTCGTGCCAGAGGTCATCGACCTCCTTGACCTTGGTGAAGAAGCGATGTCCGCCGAGGTCGAAGCGGTACTTGCCGCCCGGGCCGTCGCGGACCTCGGTCTTGGCGATCCCGCCGACCTGGTCCTCGGCCTCGAAGATGATCACCGGCAGGCCCTGCTTGGCCAGCAGATAGCCGGCGGTCAGGCCGGCCGGGCCGGCGCCCAGGATCAGGGTGGGCTGCTCTTTCACACCGGCGGTCGCGGGCTCGACCGCGGGGGAGGCTTGCGCGGGCGCGGCGCCGTCGGGGGTCTTGGCGGGCTCGGCGTTGTTCGTCATCTTCTCGTTCTCGCTCATCGTCTAGGGGAGTGTCTTGATGTAAAGGACGCCGCGTACTCCGATCCGGCGGGCGCGGCGGTAGAAGGAAGGCACGCCCTTGTCGCGTGTGAACCTGGGGTCCAGCTCCATGGCCTGGCCCCACTGGGCGGACCGTCGCCGCACGAGCTGGGTCCAAGGAGCGTCCCAGTCGCCGATGTTGCTCGTGACCGGGTGTACGAGTAGGACGTGACTGCCGACGCCGAGCCTATCAAGCAGTGGGTTGAGGTCCTTCTGCGGGGTGGCGTCCTCCAGCTCGTCCTGCGCGTCACGCCAGTCCATCACGCCCTTGGTCGCGGGTACGCCCAGCTGGGTGGCGTGAGTCACGCCGTCCTTGAGGTTGTAGTCGACCAGCGGCAGCTGCTCGGGTTGCAGTGTGACCACCAGATCGCCCTTCTTCAGCTCGGGATCGGCGGCCGCGGCCAGATCCGAGACGTTGGACTTGTTCTCCAGGCCGGCCGTCTTGGGGATGGCCCAGATGCCCAGGATGATCACCAGCGCGACCATTCCCAGGTAGCCCGCCCGCGACAGCCCGAAGGCGGCCAGCAGGAAGATCGGCCCCAGGGCCACGCCCAGGTAGCGCGTCGTCCAGGCCGGCGAGATCTGGGAGAACAGCCAGGCGATCGCCAGGGTGGCCACCCCGATCGTCAACGCGGTGTAGACCGCGGTGCGGTCGCTGCGGTCGCGGACCGAGAACCTGGATTCGATGCCGTGCTCATCCCGCTCTCCCGGCGCCGGCCCGCGGTTGGCCAGGACGGCGGCGAGCCCGGAGCCGGCCGCCAGCAGGATGGCCACGGTCACCGTGCCCCCGCCCAGCAGCGACTTCGCGATCTGGACCGGGGCGCCGAAGCGCGGGGGATTGAGCCACGGAGCTCCAGTGTGCATGGTCTGGTAGAGCAACGTGGGCAGCCACGGCACGTACAGGATCAGGGCGCCCGCGAAGCCGATCAGGACATCCTTTGAGAACGCCCGCCGGTCGTCGGTCTCCCTGAACGGCGGGACGAGCGCGACGATGATCCCCGCTGTCACGAAGATGCCCCACGAGTGGGTGTAGAGGATGGCCGCCAGCAGCACCGCGAACAGCGGCAGGTACTGGCGGTGGCGGTAGACGTACACATGGATGAAGGCCGCGCTGGTGAGCAGGGAGAGCACCACCATCAGCGAGTACATGCGCGTCTCCTGCGCGTAGATGGTGAGGAAGGGGTTCAGCGCCGCCAATGCGGCCAGGATCAGGCCGGCGCGGCGGCTGAACAGCGTCCATCCCGCCCACAGCCCGCCCGGGATGGCCACCAGCGAGATCGCCGTCGACAACCCCTGGGTGGCCGCAGGGCCGTCGCCGAAGATCGACATCCAGACGTGGAGCATCATGTAGTAGAGCGGCGGCGCCCCGTCCTGTCTGAGCACCCCGGGGATGTCGAGGAAGGGCTGGGAGGCGATGCCTATCGAAAGGCCCTCGTCCATCCACAGCGAGGCGCCCAGCGCGCGCGTGCGCAGGAACAGCGAGATCAGGACCAGGACCCCGGTGATGGCCAAGATGACCGGGGTCCCGGTGGGAAACCGGGAGATCGAGGGAAGCGAGGGGGCTCGCGGGGCGACCGTTGCCATCAGGAGAAGATAGTCAGCGCGAGGACGTCAGCTCAGGAGTGCGGGCGATCGGTTTCACGCGTGGTGCATCGGAGCCGGCCGTGGGACACGACCGCCCGCGCGCATCGGAGCGTGGCGCGGTCCACACCTGCCAGCGCCCTTCGCGCGTGACCTCGCGGAAGCGGCGGTCGGTGAGCTTGGCCACGAGCGGGCCCTTCGGAACCGTGTGGGTGCGTAAGGCGACCCCGGGGGCGGGCAGCATGCCGAGCGCTCCCACCTGGATCCCGTGCACGCCCAGCTGGTAGGCGACCATCTGGGTCTGGAAGGGGCCGGAGTAGACGCTGCCGCAGCTCAGCAGCTTGTCCGGCCCCCCTGCCCGGTCGATCACGCCGGGCAGCGAGTGCCACAAGCTGGCCTCGTAGCGCAGCTTATCCAGGGTGGCGCTGACGTTGTCGACCTTGTTCTTGATCACGGGCGACAGGGCGATGAGCCCGAGCACGAACACCGCGGACGCAACGCGCAGTCCGGTGCGGGCGCTGCCCGACCGGCTCGTGACCGCCGACTCGATGGCCGCGAAGATGCGCGCCACGCCGATCCCACCCAGGACGCAGATGGCCGCCGTGGTCACGACCAGGTAGCGCTGGTTGCCCGCGTACCCGAGCTCGGTCATGAACGCCACCAGCGCGATCCAGGAGACCCCGATGCCGAACAGGAACAGCGTGGCCCCCTCCCGCCGGTGTCGATGCCAGGCGAGCGCCGCGTAGCCGGCCGCCACCAGCGTCGCCACCTGCAACGGGATCACCGCTCGGGCCAGGAAGCGGCGGACCACCTCGAGCCCCGGGTGGTCGGCGAAGGCGGCGCTCCCCGGGTTGGGGTTGTTCGCGCGGCTGGAGGCCCGGAAGGGCTCGCCCGAGCCCCACAGCTCCGGGCCGAACCACAGCAGCGGGATGGCCACGGCCACCAGCACCAGACGCAGCCTCATGCGTGGGTCGTCAAAGAACAGCCACAGGCCGTACAGGCCCAGGAACGGCCACACCTCGGGACGCAGCAGCGCGGCGCCCAGGCCCAGGTACAGGGCGTGGTCGCGGCGGCCGTCGAGATGGCGCTCGAAGCCCCACAGGAACAGCGCGGCCAGCAGCGCCTCGGAGTTGCCGAGCATCGAGTCGCGCACGTACTGGTAGGTGGTCAGCAGGAAAGCGGCGGCGAAGACCCCGGCGATCATGCCCGCGGGTCCCTGCCCCACGATGCGCCGGGCCAGGCGGAAGGCCATGGCCAGGCTGAGCAGGGCGCCCGCCCGCGCGATCCAGAGCCACAGATACGGCTCGGCCTCGGCCCCGAAGAGCGAGAAGGGGATGTTGAACAGCACCGGCAGCGGCTTCCAGGACGGCCCCCCCTCGGTGACCAGATCGAGTTGGGTGATCTCGCGGCCCCAGAGCAGCCACGCCCACGGGTCGTAGGTCGGGGTCGACGGAAACAGCAGCGTCACGGCCGAGATGGCCAGGCACGCGAGCAGGACCCACCGGATGGCCAGCGTTCGCGGCAGCCCGCGATCCTCGGCCGCCCGCGCCCCCACCTCGCCGTCCGACGCCGAGACGCGGGCGGCCCTTCGGGCGCGCAGCGGCGCCAGCGACTGTCCGGCGAGGACGCGCATGGGGCCCGCTAGGCGCTGCTCGTCTGCTGCATCCGCGTGATGTCGCGCAACCGGGCCCAGCCGCCGTAGCGGACCACGAGCACCACCAGCCCGACGATCGTGATCGGCACGTAGAGAACGAAGCGCAGCAGGATCACGTAGGAGACCACCAGCCCGCCGGACCCTCCGAGCACCCGCGACCCGAAGGCCACGGCGGCGTCGAAGGTGCCGATCGAGCCGGGGGCCGCAGGCAGCGCGGCCACGAAGTTGGTCAGCCCGACCAGGTAGAGCGCTCCCGAGATGCTGAAGTCCAGCGCCACGGCGCGCGCGACAGCCAGGTAGACGCTGCCCTCGATGCACCACAGCACCACGGTCACGG
>JBBJOH010000001.1:0-19311 GCA_037720995.1 Thermoleophilaceae bacterium | reverse complement strand
GTCTGATTCCGCGGCTGCAAACCTGCGTCAGGCAGCGTCATCGCCTCCTCGTGTGACTTGGTTTTCGCACGGAATCGGCGCCGCTGACTCCAAGGAAGGGGGAGCTGCCTGATGGCCGGCGCGGAGACCCTCTCGGGCGGCAACATCGAGCCGCGCGGGCTCGAGGAGGAGATGCGCTCCTCCTACCTCGACTACGCGATGAGCGTGATCGTCGGCCGGGCGCTGCCCGACGTGCGCGATGGGCTGAAGCCCGTGCACCGCCGGGTGCTGTACTCGATGCACGAGTCGGGCCTGCAGCCCAACCGGCCCTACCGCAAGTGCGCGAACGTCGTGGGTGGGGTGATGGGCAACTTCCACCCGCACGGCGACTCGTCGATCTACGACACGCTCGTGCGGATGGCCCAGGGCTTCAACCTGCGCGAGCCGCTGGTGGACGGCCAGGGCAACTTCGGCTCGATCGACAACGATCCGGCTGCGGCTATGAGATACACCGAGGCGCGGCTCGCTCGGCTAGCCACCGAGATGCTCCGCGACATCGACGCCGACACCGTCGACTTCACGCCCAACTACGACGACACGCGGCTGGAGCCGACGATCCTCCCGTCGCGCTTCCCCAACCTCCTGGTCAACGGGTCCGCGGGCATCGCCGTGGGCATGGCCACCAACATCCCGCCGCACAACCTGGCGGAGACGATCGACGCCACGATCGCCTACGTCGACGATCCGCAGATCGACGTGGCGGGCCTGATGCGGCACATCAAGGGCCCCGACTTCCCGACCGGCGGCACGATCCTCGGCTGGCAGGGGATCAAGGACGCCTACGAGACCGGGCGGGGCCGGGTGGTGATCCAGGGCAAGGCGCACATCGAGCCGATCCGCCAGGGCAAGGAGGCGATCATCGTCACCGAGATGCCCTACCAGGTGTCCAAGGGCGACGGACGCAACGACGGATCGGGCCTGATCAAGAAGATCGCCGAGGTCGTGCAGAACGGCCGCATCCCGCAGATCTCCGACCTGCGCGACGAGTCGGGCAAGGCCGGCATCCGCCTGGTGATCGAGCTCAAGCGCGACGCGATCCCGAAGGTCGTGCTCAACAACCTCTTCAAGTTCACCCCGCTGCAGAGCACCTTCGGCGTCAACACCGTCGCGCTCGTCGGCGGCGTGCCCAAGACGCTCTCGCTGCGCGAGCTGCTGCGCGAGTACATCCAGCACCAGCGCGACGTCGTCGTGCGCCGCACCAAGCACGAGCTGCGCCGGCGCGAGGAGCGCCTGCACATCCTCGAGGGCCTGCTGATCGCGATCACCGACATCGACGCGGTGATCCGCCTGATCCGCGGCTCGGCCGATCCGGACACCGCCCGCGACGGGCTGATGGAGAGCTTCGACCTCACGCGCATCCAGGCCCAGGCGATCCTCGACCTGCGCCTCCAGCGCCTGACCGCGCTCGAGGCGGACAAGCTGCGCGAGGAGCACGCCGAGGTCGTCGAGCGCATTCGCGAGCTGCGCGGCATTCTCGGCGACGAGCAGCGGGTGCGCGACATCATTAAGGAGGAGCTGCTCGAGATCCGCCACGCCTACGGCGACGACCGGCGAACCGAGATCACCCACTCCGAGGACGACATCGACATCGAGGACCTGATCGCCGATCAGCAGATGGTCATCGCGATCACGTCGACGGGCTACATCAAGCGCCTGCCGCTGGACACCTATCGCAAGCAGAAGCGGGGCGGCGTCGGGGTGACCGGGATGGAGATGAAGGAGGACGACTACATCGAGCACCTCTTCGTGTGCTCGACCCACGACTTCCTCCTGTTCTTCACCAACCGCGGCAAGGTGTATCGGCAGAAGGTCTACGAGCTGCCGGAAGCCGGCCGCACCGCCCGCGGACGGGCGCTGGTGAACGTGCTGCCGCTTCGCGAAGGGGAATTCGTGCGGGCCGTGCTCTCCACGCGCGACTTCACCGAGGGCAAGTACCTCGTGTTCGCCACGCGTCAGGGCCAGATCAAGAAGACCGAGTTCCCGGCCTACAACACCCCGATCAAGGCTGACGGGATCATCGCCATCAAGATCCGCGACGACGACGAGCTGGTGGCGGTGCGCAGGACCGACGGGGAGGACGACATCATCATGGTCTCGCGCTCGGGACAGGCAGCGCGCTTCTCCGAGGACGCCGCGCGCCCGATGGGCCGCGACACGGGCGGCGTGCGCGGCATGAACGTCTCCCGCGGGGACAACTGCGTGCTCTCGATGGACATCGCCCGCGACGACACCGACCTGCTCGTGATCACCGAGAACGGCTACGGCAAGCGAACGCCGATCGCCGACTACCCGGTCAAGGGGCGCGGGGCGATGGGCGTGAAGACCATCAGCATGACCGAGCGCAAGGGCGGCGTGGCCGGCGCTCTGATCGTGCGCGAGCACCAGGACCTGGTCTTCATCTCTCGCGAGGGGATGGTCCAGCGCACCGGCGTAAGGGGTATCTCGCAGCAGGGCCGCGCGGCCCAGGGGGTGAGGCTGATGAACCTCCGTGAGGAGGACGTGGTGAGCGCCGTGGCCCTGGTGATGGAGGACGAAGCGGACACATCCACGGTTGCGGAGGGCGATGTCGACGGTGTCGTCCCGATCGACGAGCTGCCGGGCGAGGTCGCGGTAGAGCTCGACCCGGGCGTGGCCGACGACGGGCCGGCGGACGTCGAGGAGGACGGCGAGGGCTTGGAGGAGGGCGAGGAGTAGGGCCCTGCGACGCGACCGTCAGAGCTGCTTGCTATTTTTCGGGCTACCAGGGAAAGGAGGTGGTCCTAACTTGATTCACAGAAATTACGGGACTCTGGAGGTGTCCGGCCGCTAGGTACGGATGCTTGGGCCCCGTTCAGCGGAGTCCAACCGGACATCCGCCGGGTAGGTAGGCCGGGACTTGTCCCTCCGGCCCAGGCGTTGGTCGCCTGTGAATGCCCTCCGGTGCTGGTCCACATCAGCTGTAGAGAGGCGCCCCTCGGGGCGCCTCTCTACGTCTCAGCCCCTCGGTGCCTGCAAACCGGCGCACTCCGGCGTCATCGGCTTCTCGTATGCCAAGGCACACGTCGTCGCCTCTTCCTTGGATTGCTTGGTTTTCGGACCGAGCAGTTGCCGCCACGGCGCTCAGGCCGCCAAGGCCAGGTACCGCTCCCACGCCTGCGGGATCACCGGTGCGGCTACGTGGATGAAGACGGTCGAGCTCGGCGCCCGGGGTGCGTGGCGGGGAACCATGTTCGCCTGGCGCGGCAGCCGGTCGCCCTTGCGCCGGTTGCACGGTGCACAGCAGGTGACGATGTTCTCCCAGCTCGAGCCCCCGCCCTTGGACCGCGGGATCACGTGATCCACGGTCAGGTTGCCCCGCTCGTGGCCGCAGTACTGGCACGTCCACCGGTCGCGGGCGAACACCGCGCGCCGGGTGATCTTGCGCCGGTGCGCGTCGCGGGGGATGCGCACGTAGGTGGTCAGGCGGATGACGGTGGGCCGAGGAAGGGTCAGGGCTTCGGCGTGCAGGGCCCACTCGCCCCGTTCGAGGATCTCCGCGCGCTCCTTGAGCACGAGTACCGCGGCGCGGCGCACGGTGCAGACGTTGATCGGCTCGTACGACGCGTTGAGCACCAGGACCCGGCCCGACGACCCCGGGCGATGCCCGGTGGCGCCCACCCGTGCGCCGACGGAGGCTGGGCCTGACCCGCCTTCCTGCACTGCCGGTACCGCGTGATAGCGGGCCTTCACGGTGGCGCCAGTCTAGATGATCGGTCGGCCCGGGCGGGAGGGGTATGAGCCGAGCAGCCGCAGCGTCTGCACCCGTGCGGCGAGCCCGTCGAGCGCGTCGGCCACACGGGGGTCCGCGGCGTGGCCGTCCAGGTCGGCGAAGAACATGTAGTGCCCCAACCGGACCCGCCGCGGCCGCGACTCGATCCGCGTCATGTTGATCCCCCGGTCCGAGAGCTCCTGCAGGACGGCCACCAGCGCTCCGGGCGAGGCGTCGTTGAAGCCCCAGAACACGATCGAGGTCTTCGACTCCGGGTGGGGCCCGGCGTCCACCTGCGCACCCGGGGCCAGCCATACGAAGCGGGTCAGGTTGTCGGGCCGGTCCTCCACGTCGCGGGCCAGCACGCGGCATCCGTACAGCTCGGCCGCCAGCGAGGACCCCAGCGCGGCGAGAGGCTCGGCCGACTGGCTGACCAGGCGCACGGCTTCCGCCGTGGAGCTGGCCGGCAGCCACTCGGCACGGGGCAGCTGCTTGCGCAGGAAGGAATCGCACTGGCCGGTGGCGTGGGGAAAGGAGACCACCCCCGAGATCTCCTGGAGCGAGACGCCCGGACGGGTGATCAACTGGTGGTGGATGGGGTGCACGACCTCGGCCACGATCCGGACCCGGTCGGCGTCGCCGGCCAGCGCGTCCAGCGTCGCCGCCACCCCGCCCTCCAAGGAGTTCTCGATCGGCACCACGGCGCGATCGGTCTCGCCGAGCTGCACGGCCATGATCGTCTCGTGCAGCGTGGCGCGAGGCTCGCGCCGGACCTCCTCCGGCGCAGAGGCGATCAGCGCCTCCTCGGTGTGCGTGCCCGCGGGGCCGAGATAGGCGACCGTGAGCGCCACGGCCTCAGGCGTCGATGGAGGAGCCCGCCCGCCCTTCGAGCGCAGCGGCCATCGCCTCCTGCTCCTCGGGCGACAGCTCGAGCTCGGACGCACCCTCCACCACGGGCTTCACGTAGACGCGCGCATTCTCGCGATGCAGGATCGAGGACAGCACCACCCCGGAGCGGTGTGCGTCGAGCAGGGCGATGGAGCTCGATTGGCGCCCCGACATCTCGCCGTAGGCGTCGTACCGGACCACGGACCGGTAGGCCACGCAGCCGTCGATCCTGCTCTCGGCCGCCACCATCCTGCTCTCGATTCCCGTCGCGGTCTCGTCAACCCAGTCGCGCAGGGCGACGAAACCCTGCTCCAGCCGCGCCGCGTGCTCCACCAGGTCCAGGTCGCCGGCGTCGCCGAGGACCTGGACCTGAGCCGAGCGCAGTCGCCGGACCTTGACGGCCAGCACGACGGCGAGGATCAGGGCCACCAGGCCGACCCCCGCGGCCGCCAACGCCACGATGCCCTGGATAGAGGTCAGCTCGCCCACGGGCCGGAGACTAGCCCGGCGGAAGATCTCGGTGGTGGGTCAGCGGGAGAAGATGGCGGAGTAGGTCGCCTTGTTGTTATCCAGCTTGTCCTCGCCGGCCACCTTCGCGACGTCCACCCCCACCGGCACGTTCTGGCCCGTCGGGGGCTGGTCGGCGATAGGGATCTCGACCGCCTTGGTCTCGCCCTCGGCGATCGTATCGAGCACCTTCTCCGCCTTGATGGCGTCGCTGCCGCGGCCGATCGTCACGCTGACCTTGACGTCCGTCTCGGTGTTCTCGCCCTGGTTGGCCACCTGTACGGTCAGCGACAGATCCTCGCCCGCGGAGATGTTCGCCGAGGCGCCCGGCGTGAGCGCCTGCCCGCCCAGGGTGGCGGAGGCCACTCCGGTGCCGTGGCTGCCGGGGGCCGCCCGCTTGTCGCTCGTGCCGCTGCCCCCGAGCTTGCCCACGCGGTCGGCCACCGTCGCGGGGTCCAGCCACTGCACGTCGGGCAGGAACCTGGAGCGGGGCATTGGCTCGCCGCCCAGATCCTCCTGCTCGAGAGCCGACCGGAGCTTGGGCGCTACGCGGGTTTGATAGATCACGTCGCTGGTCAGAAAGCTCTGCATGCTGGCCGCGATCTGCTGGGTCCCGCGCTTCTGATCTCCCTGGTCGGCGATGGCCGCGGGCAGCTGGCGGGCTATCGCGGCCACGCCGTCGCGCCGGAACTCGAAGGCCTCCTCCAGGAAGCGCTGCGCACTGTCGAGCTCGCCTGGGTTGTCGATCTGGGAGGCGCGTTCGACCAGCTGCCCGGCCTGGCCGCTGAAGGTGTTGAGCTGGTTCTCCACGTCCACGTCGCTGGCGTTGTCGGGCCCCGAGAGCACCCGGAAGAGGTTGCGGCTCTCCCCGTCGGACTCCTTGACCAGCGCGGAGACCTCCCGGACATAGTCGCGGTAGGCGCCCTCCTTGCGCGAGTCCAGGCAACCGCGGAAGGCGAAGACGAGCAGCAGCAGGACCACGACCCCCGCCCCCGCGGCGACGAGCCGTCGTACCATGAGGGTTTGGCGGTCGGTCGAGGGACCCATGGGGGGCGTACGTCGCTCACGGGGCGCTCGGGGTGCTGTCTGGTCCGGTTCGTCGAAAAAGGACAGGGTCGCGCCTCGCTTCCGTTGGGGATTATGCCCGTTCCGTCGGTTGTCCTGCCCCAGACCCCGCGAGACGGAGGGGGAGCGGCCGGCGGCCAGAACTACCAACCAACATGCGAAGGCCCCAAGCCACCCCCGCCCCCGCCCCCGAGGCCGAGCCCAGTGTCCGGCTGGGGCCCGGGCGCGCGGGCGGGCCCGTGGTGCTCGAGCGCTACCGGCTCGATCGGCGCCTGGGTGCCGGGGGGTTCGGTGTCGTCTGGCGGGGCCACGACCTGAAGCTGAAGCGCGACGTGGCCGTCAAGGTCGTGCCCCGCGGCGGCAACGACGCGCAGCGCTCGCGCACCGAGCGCGAAGCGCTGGCCGCGGCCCGGCTCAACCATCCGGGCATCGTGGCCCTGTACGAGTTCGGCTACGACGACGATGACCTCTACCTGGTCTCCGAGCTGGTGGAGGGCGCCACGCTGGGCGAGCTGAGCAGGGAGGGTGCGGTCTCGGACCGCGACGCGGCCCGGATCGGGCTGGCGCTGTGCGACGCCCTCTCCCATGCCCACGCGCGCGGCGTGATCCACCGCGACGTCAAGCCCGCCAACGTGATGGTCGTGGCCGAGCCGGCTGCCGGCTCGGGGTTTGCCAAGCTGACCGACCTGGGCATCGCCCACGTGGCCAGCGCCGAAGACCTGACCGCGGCCGGGGACGTGGTGGGGACCCTGGCCTACATGGCACCCGAGCAGGCCGAAGGCCGGCCGGTGACCGCCGCCTGCGACGTCTACTCGCTGGCCCTGACCCTGTACGAGGCCTGGACGGGCACGAACCCGGTGCGCGCCCAGAGCCCAGCGGCGACGGCGCGACGCGTGGGGCTGACGCTCCCTCCCCTGCGCTCGCTTCGCCGCGACCTGCCGCCCGAGCTGGCCGAGGCGATCGACGCCGCGCTGGACCCGGACCCCGCCTATCGGCCCCAGCCCGTCGAGTTGCGCGCGGTGCTGGCCGAGGTGGAGGACGGGCTCGCCGATGAGGGCGGACTGGTCGAGCCCGAGACCCTTGAGCGCTTCGGCCTCACTGCCGTCCGCGCACGAACCCGGCTCGTGACGCTTATGCATCGGGCTGCGCCTGACGCATCGCGGGCAGGGTTCATGACGGTGCATCGGGCTGCGCCTGACGCATCGCGGGCAGGCGAGGAGTGGGCTCCTGCTCCCCGCCGCGGCGCGGCGCTCGCGGCCCGCGGCGCGGCGGGACTCGGAGCCGGCCTGCTGGCCCTGGCCGCCTTCTCCGGGCTGGGTCCCGAACCGTCGTTCTCGCCGATGGCCGCCGCCGCGGTCGCGGGGCTGGCGGTGGTTGCGCTTCCGCGTGTCGGCTGGCTGGTGGCGGCGACCGCCGTCTGCCTGTGGCTGGCCACCGAGGGTGGCCAGCCCGGTACCGCGGTGGTGCTGGCCTGCGCGCTCGCCATCACGCCGCTGCTGCTGCCCAAGGCCGGCATGCTGTGGTCGGCTCCGGCCCTTGCGCCCCTGCTGGGCGCTGTGGGGATCGCGCCGATGTTCGTAGGCCTGGCCACCCTGGCGCCGACACCGCGGCGCCGTGCCGGACTGGGCGCGGCCGGCTTTGCCTGGCTGGCGCTGTGCGAGGTGCTCACCGAGCGTGACCTGCTCTTCGGGGCCGCCGACGGGACGCTCGCCCGCGCCCGTTGGGAGGGCTCGGCGGTGAACGCTGTCGGCGATGCGGTTGTGCCGCTGCTGTCCACGCCCGCGCTCGCCCCGGCGTTGGTGTGGGCCGTGTTCGCCTTGCTGTTGCCACTATTCGCCCGCGGACGCTGGGCGGCCGCCGACATGCTGGTCGCCGGAGCGTGGGCCGTCGGGCTGGTGGCGGCCCACGCGGCGCTGGGCGACGCGCTGTCCGGCGCGGGGCCGGGCCTGGCGCAGGGCGTGGTGGTGGGCGCCGCGCTCGGCGCGCTGGTGGCCGTGACGGTGGGGCTGCTGCCCTCGTGGTCGCATGAACGGCACCACACGCCGCGGGCGGGACGTGGCAGCCGGTCCCGCACTACCCTGAGCCCCGACCGATGAGCGTTCTCAAGAACCTGGAAGCGAAGCTCGGCGGCTTGGTCGAGGGGGCCTTCAGCCGGGCGTTCAAGTCGCGGGTCGAGCCCGTGGAGCTGGCGCGTAAGCTCGCACGCGAGATGGAGGAGTCCAAGCAGGTGTCGGTCTCGCGCACCTACGTGCCCAACCACTACCGCGTCTTTCTCTCTCCGCAGGACCGCGAGCAGTTCCAGTCCTACGAGCCGGCGCTGCGCAAGGAGCTGTCGGACTACCTGCTCGAGCACGCCCGCACCGAGCGGCTGGCCCTGACCAGCAGGCCGGCGGTGGAGTTCATGACCGACGAGCGCCTGGGACTGGGCGAGTTCGGCATCCAGGCCCAGCAGCTCGGCGAGCCGGAGCCCTACCCGGACGAGGCGCTGGCCGAGGGCGCACCGTCGCAGGGGGACTTCGGGCACACCATGGTGTACTCGCCGGACCGCGGCGCCCGTGTGCTCGACGCCCACCCCGCGACCTCGGCGCGCGCCGTGCTCGCCGGCGCCGGCCGGCGTACCGTGTTGAGCGGCGAGCACGTCGTGATCGGCCGAAGCCGCGACTGTGAGATCACCCTGGAAGACGCGAACGTCTCGCGCCGCCACGCCGAGCTGCGCCCCAAGGGCGACGCCTGGATGGTCGTCGACCTGGGCTCGACCAACGGCATCAAGGTGAACGGCCGCCGGGTGGAGCAGGCCGTTCTGCATCACGGCGACCGCATCACCGTGGGCCTGACCGAGCTCGACTTCGAGCTGGAGTAGGGACCGGCGTGGACGAGCCGTTGGCGGTGGCGTTGAAGTTCGGCTTCCTGGCCGTCCTCTACCTGTTCCTGCTCTGGGTCTCGCGCAGCGCGCTGCGCGACTTGACTCGGGGCCAGGAGGCGGCCGTGGCCTCCGAGCCCGTCGATGCCCCGGGCGGACGGCGCAGCCGCGACGAGCCCGAGGGCGGAGGCCTGCTCGGTCGCATGTCACCCCATCTGACCGTGGTGGCGGCGCTCGGCCGCGAGCCCGGGGACGTGATCGACATCCCGGAGGGGGTGACGATGGGGAGGGGCGGCACCGCGGACCTCAACATCGACGATCCTTTCGCATCGTCGGCGCACGCCCGCGTCTATGCCCGCGGCGACTTCATGCAGCTGGAGGACATGGGCTCCACCAACGGGACGTATCTGAACGGACGCCAGGTCCGGGGGGCGGAGCGGCTCAAGGAGGCGGACGTGATCCGCATCGGCGACACCGAGTACCGCTACGGGGAGTAGGGCGATGGCGCTGAGGGTGACGGAGACGGTCGGGCGCTCGGACGTGGGTCGACAGCGCGAGGCCAACGAGGACAACTACGTGGTCGCATCGCCCCTGTTCGCCGTTGCCGACGGCATGGGCGGGGCCCAGGCCGGCGAGGTGGCCTCCCGCACCGCAGCGGACGTGTTCGAAGGGACAGCCGGGGATGCAGGCTCCGCTTCACTCCAGCCCGAGCAGCTGCTCACCGAGCTCACCCAGGAGGCCAACCGGCAGATCTTCGAGATGGCCCAGAGCGACCCGTCGCGACGCGGCATGGGGACTACGCTGACCGCGGCCGTGGTCTGGTCCGAGGGCGTGAGCGTGGGCCACGTCGGGGACTCCCGGGCCTACTGCCTGCGGGAGGGCGCATTGGAGCAGCTGACCCACGATCACTCGCTGGTCGCCGAGCTCCAGCGCAGCGGGCAGCTCACCGCCGAGGCGGCCGAGCATCACCCGCAGCGCTCGATCATCACGCGTGCGCTGGGGCCGGAGGCCGACGTGGAGGTGGACACCCACACCCACACCGCGCGAGCCGGCGACGTCTTCCTGCTCTGCTCGGACGGCTTGACCGGGATGGTCTCCGACGCCGAGATGGAGTCGATCCTGCGCGGCGCGGAGTCGCTGGACGCGGCGGCCGAGGCGCTCGTGCGGGTCGCCAACCAGAGCGGCGGCAAGGACAACATCACAGTGGTGCTCTTTCGTCTCGGCGAGGACGGCGGCGAGGGCGAAGACGAGGAAGGCACGCTCTCGGGCTCGGAGACGATCCACCAGGGCCTGACCGCCGATGAGGTGCAGGCCGCGGTGCGCGAGCGCGAACGGGCCGGACCCGCGGAGGCGCAGGCGCAGGCGAGCAGCGCGGGGGACCGCGCGACAGAAGGCCGCCCTTCGAAGGGAAGCCACAGTGGGGCGGGAAGCCGTGTACGAGACCCGCAGGGACGCGGGTCTCCTCGAGGGCATTTTCGTCGAGGGCAGCGAACGCACGCTCGCCGTTCCGTGGGCCGGCGGGCTCTGACCGCGCTGGGCGTCCTGCTGGTGGTTGGGGTGATCGGCGCGGGCGCCTACCTCGGCGCCCGGTCGGTGTACTTCATGAGCACCGACGACGCGGGCCTGGTCACGCTCTACCGGGGCGTCCCCTACGAGCTGCCGATGGGCATCGACCTGTTCTCCGAGCACTACGCCAGCTCGGTCCCGGCGCGAACCCTGGCGCCTGGCCGGCGCGAGCGGCTGCTCGACCACGAGTGGCGTTCCAAGGCCGATGCCGAGGACCTGGTGCGCCAGCTCGAGCGCGGCACGCTGGACACCGGGCAGGGCGCAATCAGCGGGGCGCAGGGCGCAAGCGGCGGGCCCAGCCCGCTGCGCAGCGAGGGAATCCGGCGGTGAGCCCCCGCACGCGCGAGCTCCTGGGCCTCGTGCCCGTCGCGCTGGTGGTCAGCGCGGGCTTCGCCGCCGTGCTGGTGTCGCGGGCCCCGGCCGGATCGGGCGTGGACGACATCAAGGCCGGGACGCTGACCTACGGCCTGGCCTTTCTGGGCCTGTGCGTGTTCGCGCACCTGTTCATACGCGCCCGGGTGCCGGACGCCGACCCCTATCTGTTTCCGCTGGCGGCCACGCTCGCCGCCTTCGGGCTGGTGGTGATCTACCGGATCGATCCGGAGCTCGCCCGCGAACAGGCCCAGTGGTTCGTGATCGGCCTGCTCTTCTTCGTGGCCACGGTCGTCTTCCTCGCCGACCACTCCGTGCTGGAGCGCTACCGGTACACGATCGCCGCGGCGGGTATCGCGTTGCTGCTGATGCCGCGCCTCCCGCTGATCGGCACGCAGGAAAACGGGGCGTTCCTGGCCGTGAAGATCGGCCCGGTCCAGTTCCAGCCGGCGGAGTTCGCCAAGATCGCGATCGTCATCTTCCTGGCCAGCTACCTCCGCGACACCGGGGACGTGCTGGTCCGCGCGCGCAGCACGCCGTTGGGCGGCATCCAGCAGGCGCTCTTCATCGTGGTGCCCGCCGCCCTCGTGGTGCTCGTGGTTGTGGCGCTGGGGCTCGGTCCGGCCGAGGTGGTGCTGCTGGCTGTCTTCGTGGCCTCCGTGGCGGCGGTGCTGCGCGAACGACCCTCGCTCAAGCACTTCGGGCCGCTGCTGCTGGTCTGGGGCCTGGCCATGTTCATGCTGCTGTTCATCCGGGATCTGGGCAGCTCGCTTATGTTCTTCGGCGGCTTCTTGGCCCTGCTCTACATCGCCACCGCGCGGCTGTCGCTGGTGGGGATCGGCGCCACGATGTTCCTGGGCGGCGCGACGTACCTGGCCGGCACCGTCGGGCACGTGCAGGACCGCATCGACGTCTGGCAGACCCCGTTCGATCCCAAGCTGCTGGAGCAGACGGGTGGCTCCTACCAGATCGCCCAGGGCCTGTTCGCCCAGGCCGACGGCGGGATGTTCGGCCAGGGCTTCGGTCAGGCACTGCTGCAGATACCCGGCACGGGCACCAAGATCCTGCCCGCCGCCCACACCGATCTCATCTACGCGGTGATCGTGGACGAGGTCGGTCTCTTCGGCGCCACTGGGCTGATCCTGGTGTACCTGCTGTTCGCGGCCCGCGGCTTCAAGACCGCGCTGGTGGCCGGCGACGGCTTCTCCAAGCTCCTGGCCGCCGGGCTCACCGCGGTCTTCGCGCTGCAGGTGTTCGTGATCGTCGGAGGGGTGACCAAGGTGATCCCGCTGACCGGAGTGACCCTGCCCTTCGTCTCCTACGGGGGCAGCTCGATCGTGGCCAACATGGTGCTGCTGGCGCTGCTCCTGATCGTCTCCGATCACGCCCGGCGCGACCGCCAGCGGCTGCAGGGGGGGCTGGTGTGAGTGCCTTCAGGGGGCTCACGCCCCCCGAACCCCCCGTTGACCCTTGGCTGCGTGGAGGGTGCGCGTGAACCGCCAGATCGTCCAGCTGTTCGGGATCTCGATGATCCTCTTCGCCGTCCTCGTGGGCTTCACCTCGCGCTGGTCGGTCTTCGATGCCGCCGCGTTGAAGGAGGAGCCGTCCAACCGCCGTCCCCTGATCGAGGAGCAGCAGATACCGCGAGGGCTGGTCAAGGCCTCCGACGGCACCGTGCTGGCGCGCAGCGTTGGCCGTGGCCGCGGGGAGAATCGCGTCTTCTCGCGCACCTACCCGACCGGGCCGCTGTTCTCCCACGCCGTGGGTTACTCGTTCATCTCGCGGGGCCGCGCCGGTCTGGAACGCTCGCGCAACGGCGATCTCACCGGCGAGGAGAGCGAGTTCGGCACGATCTTCTCCGAGCTGCAGAACCGCGACCGCGAGGGCAGGGAGGTGGTCACCACGCTGGACCCCGACGGACAGCGCGCGGCGCTGAAGGCGCTGGGGGGCCGCAACGGCTCGATCGTGGCGATCGAGCCCCAGACCGGCCGCGTGCGGGTGATGGTCAGCGTCCCGGAGTACGACCCCAACGACGTCCCGGAGCGGTTCTCGGCGTTCAACCGCTCGCCGGACGCGCCTCTGGTCAACCGCGCCACCCAGTCGGGCTATCCGCCCGGGTCCACCTTCAAGGTGGTGACGGCCGCCGCGGCGCTGGACAGCGGCAAGTACAACCCCCAGTCGATCGTCAACGGCTCCTCGCCCCGGGCGGTCAGCGGCGTGCCGCTCGCCAACGCGGGTGGCGAGAGCTTCGGCCCGATCACGTTGACCGACGCACTGACCAACTCGGTGAACACCGTCTGGGCGCAGGTCGGCGAGAGCCTCGGCCCGGGTACGCTCGAGAAGTACATGGGGCGTTTCGGGTTCAACAGCGATCCCCCGCTGGACTATCCCGACGGCCAGATGCAGCCCAGCGGCGTACGCAACTCCAAGGGGCGGCTGCTGGACGCCAACGCCGGCTTCGACGTCGGCCGCGTGGCCCTCGGCCAGGGCGGTGACGAGGGCACGATCCTGGTCACCCCGCTGCAGATGGCGATGGTGGCGGCGGCGGTCGGCAATCGGGGCGAGCTGATGCGCCCGCGTCTGACCGAGCGGATCGTGGCCAAGGACGGCCGGGTGACCGATCGGTTCAGGCCCACGCGTCAGTCGCGCGTGATGTCCGAGAGCTCGGCGCGCCAGCTGGCCCAGATGATGGGCAACGTGGTGGAGGAGGGCACGGGCACGGCGTCTGCCCTGTCGGGCGTCAAGGTGGGGGGCAAGACCGGCACCGCGGAGGTGGACAACGCCACGGCCAATCAGGCGTGGTTCATCGCCTTCGCGCCGCTGGACCGGCCGAAGATGGCGGTGGCCGTGACCATCGAGCGCACCCAGGGCCAGGGGGGCACGGATGCGGCGCCGCTGGCCAAGCAGGTCTTCGAGGCGCTGCTGGGTCCCGGGGGGGTGCGCTGAGTGACCGAGGTGGCCGACAACAAGGTCGTCGACGGGCGGTACAAGATCGTCGGGCGGATCGGCTCGGGGGGCATGGCAGACGTCTACCGGGCCGAGGACACGCACCTGGGCAGGGAGGTCGCGCTGAAGGTGCTGCACCGCCGCTTCGCCCAGGACGCGGAGTTCGTGGAGCGCTTCCGCCGCGAGGCCAAGTCCGCAGCCGGCCTCCAGCACCCGCACGTGGTGGGCGTCTTCGATCGCGGCGACCACGACGGCACCTACTACATCGCGATGGAGCACCTCAGCGGCCGGACGCTGAAGGACATCGTGATCGCGGAGGCGCCGCTCGGCCAGCTGCGGGTGATCGACCTCGGCAAGCAGGTCCTCGAGGCCGCCCAGTTCGCCCACGACCACAACGTGATCCACCGGGACTTCAAGCCCCACAACGTGATCGTCGACTCCGCGGGCCAGGCCAAGGTCACCGACTTCGGGATCGCGCGCGCCGGAGCGTCGGAGATGACCGAGACCGGTTCGATCATGGGCACTGCCCAGTACCTGTCGCCCGAGCAGGCCCAGGGGCACCCGGTCACCGCCGCCTCTGACGTCTACTCGATCGGGATCATGCTTTACGAGATGCTCACCGGCCGTCTGCCCTTCGAGGGCGACAGCGCGGTGTCGATCGCGCTGAAGCACCTGTCGGAGAAGCCCCCGCCGATGTCTGGAGGCGAACGACAGATCGAGCCCAACCTCGAGCAGGTGGTCATGGGGGCGCTGGCCAAGGATCCGGCGGCGCGGTGGCAGAGCGCGGACGACTTCGCCGCCGCTCTGGAGGCGTGCCGTCCCTACGTGGAGGCCCAGGGGGGGGAAGGCCAGGCCGGGCCCGAGGGCACACGGGACATCGCCGCCGTCGTCCTGCCCGCCCCCGTCGATGGAGCCGACGGGGATCCGCGCGAGGGGGGCGGGAGGAGGCGGCGCTGGCTTTGGGTCCTCCTGGGGCTGCTGGGGATCGCGCTGATCGGGGTCATGGCCTACGCGTTCACGCGGCCCGAGGAGACCAGCGTTCCCAAGGTCGTGGGCCTGCAGCTGGGAAAGGCCCGCGCCCGACTGGACCGGGACGGTTTCGAGAAGGTCAACGTCGAGCGCGAGCGCAGCGGCGCGGAGCTGGACACCGTGCTGCGCCAGGACCCCGACCCCGCCGAGTCGGCACCCAAGGACCAGGCGGTCACCCTGATCGTCTCCAGCGGTCCGGGCAAGGTGCGGGTCCCCTCGGTGCGGAAGACCTCGCGCCGGCTGGCCATCCGCGAGCTGCAGAAGCAGGGCCTGGAGGTCACGGCCGACACCGCTGCCTCGAGGAGCGTGAAGAAGGGATTGGCCATCCGCACCTCGCCCGGCGAGGGGGTGCTGGTCGACCGCGGCACGCGCGTGCGGCTGTTCCTGAGCGCCGGGCCGGCGCGGATCAGGGTTCCCGACGTGGTCGGCTTGACCCGCGAGGCCGCCGAGACCCGGCTCGGCCGGCTCGGGCTCGAGGTCTCCACGAGCGAGAGCGAGTCGAATCGACCCTCGGGGGAGGTGCTCAGCCAATCGCCCGGCACGGGCGCCAAGGCCAGGCGCGGCGACAGCGTGAGCCTCGTGGTGTCGCAGCGCAGGTCCAAGCCCAACCAGGCCAAGCAGGAAGTCCAGGTGCCCGACGTGGTGGGCTTCTCGGTGGCCGACGCCAAGCAGGCGCTCAGAAGGGAGGGTCTCGGGGTGGTGGTGCGCAGGCGCACCACCGACAAGCGGGCCGAGGACGGCGAGGTGCTGCGCCAGAGCCCGGCGGGGGGGCGAGATGTGGGCAAGGGCTCCCCGGTCACCCTGGTCGTGGGCAAGTACACGGCGCCCGAGGCCCCGACCACCACGCCGCAGACGACCACGCCGGACTCCACCCCGTGAGGGTCGCCGTGCTGGCCGGCGGCCGGTCCAGCGAGCACGAGGTCTCGCTCGCCTCGGCGGCCGCGGTGCGCGAGGGCCTGACCCAGGCGGGCCACGAGCCGGTGGACACGAGGATCTCGCGCGAGGGCGCCTGGACCCACGGGGGCGAGCCGGTGGCACTCACTCCCGCCGGCGGGCTGCTGGGCTGCGCGGTGGCCTTTCCCGTCCTCCACGGCCCCTACGGCGAGGACGGAACCGTCCAGGGCCTGCTCGAGGCCCTCGATCTGCCTTACGTCGGCGCGGGGGTGATGGGCTCGGCGGTGTGCATGGACAAGGTGCTGTTCAAGGAGCTGATGGCCGCCGGGGGGCTGCCCCAGGTCGACTACGTGGGCCTGCGAGAGGACGACGACCCCGCGGTGCTCGAGCGCCTCGGCCTGCCCGTCTTCGTCAAGCCGGCGCGGCTGGGCTCGTCGGTGGGGATCTCCAAGGTGATCGAGGCGTCGGCGCTGCCCTCCGCGCTGGCCGGCGCCTTCGCGCACGATCCGCTGGTGGTGGTCGAGGCCATGGCCCAGGGCATGGAGGTCGAGTGCTCGGTGCTGGGCAACGAGTCGCCCGAAGCCTCCCAGCCGGGCGAGATCGCGATCGAGGCGGACTGGTACGACTACGAGGCCAAGTACGAGGCGGGAGGCATGGAGCTGGTGGTCCCCGCTCGGATCCCCGACGAGGCGCGCGAGCGCGTGCGCCGGCTCGCCGTGGAGGCCTTCCGGCGGGTGGACTGCTCCGGGATGGCTCGCTGCGACTTCTTCGTGGAGGACCCCCGGGGCGCGGCGCGCGTCCTCATAAACGAGCTGAACACGATTCCCGGCTTCACGCCCACCAGCGTGTACGCCAAGCTGTTCGAGGCGGGTGGGCTGGAGTACCCGCAGCTACTCGATCGGCTGCTCGAGCTGGCGCTGGAGCGCCACGCCCGCGAGTCGGGCTACCGCTACTGACGCCGGCGGAGGAAGGGACCTCCATGCCCAGGATGGACGTCCTTGCCCATCAGGTGGTCCGTTGACGTTCTACGCAACGGGCATGGATGCCCATTCCGTCGAGGGCATCGTCATCGGTATAGCGTCAGTTCCTGGATCGCGGCCTTCTTCCCCTCAGGCAGCTTGGTGATCCAGAGCAGGTAGCGGCGGTGGGGCCCGACCGGGCGGTCGAAGCGGATCGTCTGGCTCTCCGCGACCTCGGCGTCGGGGCTCAGGCGCTTCCAGTCCTGGATGTGCTTGGGCACGTCGTCGGAGGCATAGACCGCGGCGGTGAAGCCCGGCGTGGAGGTCGTGACCTTCAGGCCCCGGCCGGTCACCGGCTTGCCCGGGTCGACGAAGATGCCCACTCCGGGCTTGCCCACTCCCTCCAGGCCGCTTTGGTAGCGCTCGGTGTTCCACTGGGTGGAGGGATTTCCGTCCAGGACGTTCTGGGGCGACTCGGGCGACTCCCGACCGTCCCCCTCGGGGTCGTAGTCGTTGGCGGCGTCGGCCGCCAGGATCACCGGGGACAGCCCGGCCGGCCGGGCGGCGTTTGGCGGCCCTGGACCCTTCTCCGTGCGCGACGCGAGGTAGGCCACAGCGGCCCCGGCCATCAGGAAGAGGGCCAGCACGGTGAGCAGCCAGCGGCGGGGGTTTCGCAGGCGGATGGGGAGGAAGTCCTTCGTGTCGCCGGGCAGGGCACGCAGGACGTTGGTGGCCTCGCCGCCCGCCTCGCCGGTGCGGGCAACCTCGATGGCCAGCACCTCCTCCAGGTGCTCGACCATCTCGTCGGCGGTCTCGTAGCGGTTGCGAAGCTCCTTCGTGGTGGCGTGGTCGACCACGGAGGCCAGGGAGGCCGAGACCTCGGGGCGCAGCCGCTGGACGTCTGGGAGCGGCTCCTTCACGTGTTGCATGGCCACCCCCACCTGGGATTCGCCCCGAAACGGCACCTCGCCCGTGAGCATCTCGTACAGGACGACCCCAAGCGAGTAGACGTCGGACTGCTCCCCCACCTCCCGCCCCAGGGCCTGCTCGGGCGACACGTAGTCGGTGGTCCCGAGCACCCGCCCGGTGGCGGTGAGGTTGTCGGCCTCCAGCGTGCGCGCTATGCCGAAGTCGGTCACCTTCGCGCGGCCCTCCATGTCGATCAGCACGTTCTGGGGCTTCACGTCGCGGTGCACCAGGCCGGCGGAGTGGGCGCAGGTCAGGGCGCGGCCGATCTCGATCGCGTAGGCCACGGCCTCGGCGACCGGCAACCGCTTCAGCCGCTTGATCCGTTCCTTCAGCGTCTCGCCCTCCACGTACTCGAGCACGATGTAGGGGGTGCCGTCGTCCTCGCCGAAGTCGATGACGGTCACCACGTGGGGGTGCGACAGCCGGGCCACGGCGCGTGCCTCGCGCCGGAAGCGCTCGAGCTGATCGGGGTCCTCCGAGGTGTCGCGGAGCATCAGCTTGATCGCCACCCAGCGCTCCAAGGTGGGGTCGAAGGCGCGATAGACCGTCGACATCCCGCCGGAGCCAATCTTCTCCTCCAGCCGGAAGCGTTCGTTGAGGAGGGTGCCGATCACGGTGCTCGACGTATTGTGGGCCCTCGCATGGCTGTACGCGTCCGCGTTTTCACCGACCCGCTGTGCGTGTGGTCTTGGGGGTCCGAGCCGGGCATCCGTTCGCTGATGTGTGAGTTCGGCGACGAGGTGGCGTTCACCTTTTCCATGGCCGGTCTGGCGCGCGAGCTCTCGCCCGACGGAGCGCTGGTCCACTCCTGGCTCGACGCGGCCGCGGAGTCGGGCATGCCGGCCGACCCGCGGGTGCTGCGCGACTCCCCACCGCGGTCGACCTATCCGATGGCGATGGCGGTCAAGGCGGCGGGCGATCAGGGGCCCCAGGCCGCGTACCGCTACCTGCGCGCGCTGCGGGAAGGGTCGGTGGCGCTTCGGCGCAAGCTGGACACCACGGAGGCGCTGGTCGAGGAGGCCCGCGGCGCCGGCCTGGACGCCGAGCGCTTTCGCGTCGACCTGGGCTCGCACGGCACGGTGGAGGCGTTCGGGGCGGATCTTGATACGGCGGCGGCGCTCGCCGCCTCCGGGGACGCGGCGGCTCTTGGCGGCCATTCCGTGTCCGAGGGCGGCCGGGGTCTGCCGCTGCCCACCTTCGTGTTCGAGCCGTTGAACGGCGGCGGGACAGGCCGCGTGGTCCTGAGCGGCCTGCAGAGCCCGGCAACGCTGCAAGAGGCGGCGCTGGCCGTGGGTGCGACGCCTGACGGCGGGCCGCGTCCGGACCCCCTGACGGCCCTGCGCCGCTTTGGGCGCATGGCGCCCGTCGAGGTGGCCGCGGTGTGCGACCTGCCCCAGCCGAGGGCCGAGGCGGACTTGGCGGCGCTGGCGCTGGAGTGGCGGATTCGTCCGGTGCCGGTGGGAAGCGGGAGGCTGTGGGAGGTCGCGTGA
>JBBJOH010000090.1:0-5587 GCA_037720995.1 Thermoleophilaceae bacterium | reverse complement strand
GAAGTGCTGGTTCGTGTTGGTGCCCGGAGGTGCACACGAGACCACACCCGGCGCTCTCGAGGCGGCTGGAGCACGCCGCGGGCACGGACCTGGCGCCCGCTGCTCGGCGGCGCGGGCCTTGCGGCTGCCGTGACCGTGGCAGCGCTGGTGGTCGCCGGGCTGCCCGATGGGCCCGAAGGCAAGCTGGAGTCCGATACCGAACTGGCCGGGAAAGGGGTAAGCGCATCGATCGAGGTGCGCCAGATCGGCATCGGCCGAGTCGTGCAGCTGGGCTCCGACTCCCTGCCCATCCTGCCCAAGGGCCAGTACTACGAGGTGTGGTTCGTCGGCCCCGGCGACTCCCCCAAGCGCCCCAACCGGATCTCGGCCGGCACCTTCCACCCCGACGAGAAGGGCGGCTCGGACGTGGAGCTCAAGGCCGCCGTCGACCCGAAGCTCTATACGCGGATGGAGGTCACGTCCGAGCCCGGCGACGGCGATCCCCGGGCCAACGGCCGGGCCGTGCTGGCGGGGCGGCTCCCGCTGAAGGAGTAGCGGCGCCCCCGGATCGCCCGAGCGAGGCGGGAGGTTCTAAGAAGAGTGGAGCCGGGGTAATGTCCGGGCCGTGGTCGCGGCGCTGGGATGGGGCCTGCTCTCCGCCTCCTCGCTGGTGGTGGGCATGGTCGCCGCGCTGCTGCGGCCTTGGCCCAAGCGGGCCGTGGGCCTGGTGCTGGCCTTTGGCGCCGGCGCGTTGATCAGCGCGGTGAGTTTCGAGTTGGCCGCCGAAGGGGTGGCCGAGGGAAGCGCCACCTCCGTGGCCATAGGGCTGGCGGTGGGCGCGCTGGTCTACTACGGGTTGGACGGGCTGATCTCTGGCGGCAGCAGAGCGCGCGGCCGGCGGGGTCCTTCGCAGCAGGGGGGGAACGCCGGCTCAGCGCTCGCGCTGGGGGCGCTGCTGGACGGTATCCCCGAGCAGCTGGTGCTGGGGCGCGCCCCGGCCCCGGGACCGGGCGGGGGGGTGGGCCGGCGCGGGCCCAGCGCCGGGACCCCCCGCCCCGCGGCCCGCGGCTCGGCCGACTCCATGCGCCAGGCCGGCCGGCAGAGGTCCTACGTCGCCCGGCTGTGGATCGCCGTGGCCGCGGTCTGCACGCTGGCCACGGTGGTGGGCTACGCGGCTGCCGACCTGGCCTCCGGGGAGCTGAAGGCGGGGATCGACGGGTTCGCCGCCGGCGCGCTGCTGGTGATGCTGGTGGACTCGATGATCCCCGAGGCCTACCGCGACGGCGGCCGCCCAGCCGGGCTGGTCACGGTTCTGGGCTTCGCGGTGGCCGCCGGGCTGTCCGCGGCTTCCTGATCAAGTCGCCACCATCCCCCCGTCGACGGGCAGCACCGCCCCGGTCACATAGGACGAGGCGTCGCTGGCCAGGAACAGCAGCGCGGCCGCCAGCTCCTCGGGATCGCCCTTGCGCCCCGCCGGTACGCGCGGCATCATCGCCTCGAGATAGCCCTCGGGGTACTGCTCGGTCATCTCCGACGGAAAGAACCCCGGTGCCAGCGCGTTGACGCGAATGCCCTTGCGGGCCGTCCACTGCTGGGCCAGGTCACGGGTGAGTCCCTCCACGGCCGCCTTGCTGGAGGCATACGCCGCCTGGGGAAGGCCGGCGGTGGTCGAGCCGAGCACCGATCCGATGTTCACGATCGCGCTCCCGGGCACCATCACCCGAGCGCAGGCCTGAGCCATCCAGTAGGAGCCCATCAGGTTGATCTCGATCACCTTGCGAAACTCCCCCGGCTCCTCGTGGGTGGCCGGTACCGCCGTCCCGATGCCGGCGTTGTTCACCAGCACGTCCACTCCGCCGAGCCCGTCCACGGTCTCCTGGACCGCACGGGTGCAGGCGTCGGGATCGGACACGTCGCAGGCCACGGCGATCGCCCTGCGATCCAGCGCTTCGATCTGCTTTCGGGTCTCCTCCAGGCGATCGGCGCGACGAGCGGCCACCGCCACGTCGGCGCCCGCCTCGGCCAGGGCGCGGGCAAACGCCACTCCCAGCCCCGATGAGCCGCCCGTGACCAGCGCCACCTTGCCGTCCATCCCGAACCGCTCGAGCACGCTCATCGGTCAGAGCTCTCCTTCTTCGACGTGGGTTGCCTCCCCCTCTCTGCCCGGACCTGCTTGGCGTAGGCATCGGTCTGGCTCCTGACCAGCCGGACAAGCTGCCCGAACGCCAGGTTCACGTCGGCCAGGTGGAAGCCCCAGCGGGGCCCGAGGGTGGCCTGCACCCGCGGGCGCGGATCGGCGGCGTTCTTGGTCGGGGTGACCTGCAGCCAGGTGGCGCCCCGGCCGCCCTTGCACCGGGCGGTGTAGAGCCTGGGGTAGGCCACCCACGGGGCGGGAACGTTCTGGGCTCCCAACATCCCCGACAGCGGACCGGGCAGGATCTTGCTGAAGAAGTAGGGCGTGAGCGTTCCCACCCCGCCCACCAGCGCCGAGGGGTTGGTGCAGAGCACGCGCTTGGAGGAGTCCAGCCGACGCGGAAACGCCCGGCTGAAGAGGCGGGTGACGAAGGCGTCGGGCGGGGGCTGGGAGTCGTAGGTCGAGTAGGCGATCACGCACCTGATCTGCTCGCCGGAGCGACAGGGCGGGATGTTGCGAAAGTCGCCGCCCACCCTGCGACCGCGCGGCACGACCACATTGCCGCCGGGCAGCATGGCCGAGAGAAGCAGCTTGCGGGTCGAGGCTTTCGAGTCGATCTCTTCCCTGAGCAGCCGGACGAGCAGGGCTGCGCCCTGGTCGTGGCCGATCAGCACCACCCCACGGCCCTTGTTGTCGTTGGCCAGGTACTCGCGCCAGGCGGTCTTGACGCCGACGTAGGCCCGATTGCGGGCAGCCTTGGTGTTGAGCGCCGGATTGGTCAGGGCCGCCTGGGTGACCTGGCGGTACAGCGGCGCGTACACGCGGCAGCGGGAGGAGAACCGTGACGCCTGGATCTGGGCGGCGGCCCGGATCTCGGGGTCCAGGCGCAGGTTGGCGTTGGGCCCGGGCTGGGGGCTGACCGTGGGGTACACGTAGAAGCAGTCCACGCGGGGCTTTCGGGCCAGTCCGGAGCGCTGCGTGGAGGTTGTGCCGGTGGGCTGGACCACGGTGGTGGTCTGGCTGGCGTGGCAGGGGTTGCTCTTGGGACCACGCGGCCCGCACAGCCACTTGGACTTGAGCTTGGGCTTCTGCTTGGCCTTGGGCGGCTGGGTCTGGGCGTGGGCCGGCTCGAGGACCGGGGCGGCGGCCACGGGGACGGCGAGCACGGCGAGGGCCAGCGCAAGGGCTATCAGGGCAGGTCGAGTCACGGGCGTGGAGGCTAGAACAGCCACAGGCCCGCGGAGGTGCGCACCTCAAGTGAATTCGGGCACATCCGGGCGCAGCACCACACCCGGGTTCAACATGCCGTCTGGATCGAGGGCCCCCTTTAGGGCCCGCATCGTCTCCAGCTCGCCCTCGCCTCGCACGAGCCCCAGGTACGCCGCCTTGGCCGCCCCCACCCCGTGCTCGGCGCTGATCGTGCCGCCGCACTCCGCCGCCAGCTCGAGCACCGCGAGGTCGACCGCCTGATCGTCGGGATCGGGCCCCAGAACGTTGACGTGCACGTTGCCGTCGCCCAGGTGGCCGAAGAGGATCGTGCGCGCCCCGGGCGCGAGCTTCGCCACCAGGCCGGGCACCCGGCGCGCGAACTCCGCCAGCCGGTGAAGCGGCACCCCCACGTCCATCTTGTGGGGGACTCCCTGACCGGCGATGGCGTCGGTGTGGCTCTCGCGGAGCTGCCAGAGCCGCGCACGCGAGGTGGTGTCGTCGGCCACCACCGCGTCCTCGATCCCGGCCGCCTCCAGCGCGGCCGCCAGCTCGTCGGTGGGATCGTCGCGCGCCGCGCACTCCAGGATCATGTAGGCGGGCGGGCGGCCGGGCAGCGGAGGCCCGCGATCGAGGTGCTCCAGCACGAGCGACAGCCCCTCGTCGGTGAAGAAGTCCGCGGCCTCGAGCGACGGGAGCTCGCGACGCAGCTCACCCATGATCGACTCGGCCGAGTCCAGCGACTCCAGGCCGATCAGGGCGGCAACCCGCTTGGCACGGGCCGCGACCAGCCGCCAGCGCACGCGGGTGAGGACCCCCAGCGTGCCCTCGCTCCCGATCAGAAGCGCGGGCAGGGCGTAGCCCGCGTTGTCCTTGAGCAGTCCGCCCATGCGGTCGATCACGGTGCCGTTGCCCAGCACGGCCTCCAGGCCCGCGACCCTGGCGCGCACGGTGCCGTGGCACAACGCCCGCGCTCCGCCGGCGTCACAGGCCACGAGGCCTCCGACCGTCGCGGAGTCACGGGCGGCGAAGTCCACGCCGGCCTCATAGCCGGCGGCGCTTGCGGCCGCCTGCAGCGCGGCCAGGGTCGCACCCGCCCCGGCCGTCAGCTGCGCGGTGGCGGCATCCACCTCACCCACGGAGTCCATGCGCGTAAGCGAGAGCACGACCTCTCCGGCGCGCGGCACGCTCGATCCGACCAGCCCTGTGTTGCCGCCCTGCGGCACCACGCCCGTACCGTGATCCCGACAGGCCGCCAGCACCGCCGCCACCTCATCGGTGTCCGCCGGGCGAGCGACGCAAAGAGACTCACCCCCGAAGCGCCCGGTCCAGTCGCGCTCGTATCCGCGCCGGAGATCGGCATCGGTAAGCACGTGCGGCGCTCCGACAACCTCGACCAGGGCCGTGATCAGCTCTTCTGCCACGACGGTCGAGGCTATTGGAGGGAGACCGGGTCCAGCCCCCGCACGATCGGGCAAGCTGGCCCCATGCCCGCCGACCGCGAGTCACCCTCGAGGCCACTCTGGTGAAGTTCGGCCCCGGCGCCGTGGCCGACGCCGGATGGGAGCTCAAGCGCCTCGGTGTGAAGCGGGCGCTGCTGGTGACCGACCCCCGGCTGGCGGCCATCGGCATCCCCGATCGTGTGCGCGAGAGCATCGAGGTCGAGGGGATCGAGGTGGTGGTCTACGACCGCGTCCGCGTGGAGCCGACCGTGGACTCGCTGCACGAGGCCTGCGACTTCGCTCTCGATGCCGGGGTCGACGGCTTCGTCTCGGTGGGCGGCGGCTCCTCGATCGACACCGCGAAGGTGGCCAACCTGATCGTCTCGCACCCGGCCGAGGTGATGGCCTACGTGAACCCGCCGGTCGGCGAGGGCCGCAAGCCCCCCTCCCCGCTGCTGTCCCACCTGGCCATCCCCACCACCTCGGGCAGCGGCTCGGAGGCCACGACGGTTGCCGTGCTCGACATCCCCGAGATGCAGGTCAAGAGCGGCATCTCGCACCGCTACCTGCGCTGCACCCAGGCGATCGTCGATCCCGAGCTCACCCGCTCGCTCCCGGCCGAGGTCACGTCCTCCGCCGGCCTGGACGTGGTCTGCCACGCCGCCGAGTCGTTTCTGTCCAAGCCCTACGACCAGCGCGAGCGCCCCCGCTCCCCCGACGACCGACCGCCCCTTACGAAACAGGCATGCATGCCTCCTTCGTCGAAGGAGATCACGCCTGGCGGCGCCGCTCCAGCTCGGCGATGTCCTCGAGGTCTCGGGGCCGA
>JBBJOH010000089.1:0-5680 GCA_037720995.1 Thermoleophilaceae bacterium | reverse complement strand
TCGGCCAGCAGCCGCTCCAGCACGATCGTCTCCCCGAAGATCGACGCGGTCTCGGCCACGGTCAGGGGCGTGGTGAACTCGAACATTCCCTTCGGCCGGGAGAGCGCGGCGTGCACGCCGTGGCCGAGCTCGTGGGCCATGGTCAGCACGTCGCCCGGTCGCGAGGTGTAGTTGAGCATCACGTAGGGATGCGCCGAGGGCACCGTGTACGCGCAGAAGGCTCCGCCGCGCTTGCCCGGCTGCGGCGGGGCATCGATGTAGCGGCCCTCGAAGAAGCCCGAGGCCACGTCGCCCAGCTCGCCGGAGAAGCCGCGGTAGCAGTCGAGCACCAGCTCGCGCGCCTCCGAGTAGGGCACGTGCTGCTCGAAGTCGGCCACCGGCGCCATGCGGTCGTAGTAGGCGAGCCTGTCCAGGCCGAGCAGCCGCGCCTTGAGCCCATACCAGCGCCGGGCCAGCTCGTAGCGCGACCCCACGGCCTCGATCAGCGCGTTCACCGACTCGTCCGACGCCTCGTTGGACAGGTTGCGCGCCGCAAGCCAGTGGGGATAGGAGCGCAGGCGGTCGTTGGTCGACTTCTCCTGCAGGAGGTTGTTGAAGATGAACGCGCGGGTGCGCAGCCCGGGCGCAAGCGCGGCGGTCACGCCCTGGCCCGCCGCGGCCCGCTGCTCGCGGTCGGGGCTCTGCATCAGGCTCAGCGCTTCCATCAGCGGCACCGGCTCCTCGCTCCCGGGCAGCTCGACCGAGATGGCGGAGGTCAGCTCGGTGAACAGCCGGGCAAACGCAGAGCGGCCGGTGACCTGGGTCTCGGTGAGCACCCGCTCCTCGGGCTCGGAGAGCTGATGGTCGCGGTAGCGGCGCAGGGTGCGCAGATGGTGGCGACAGAACGACAGCTCGTCGCCGGACAGCAACTCCTCCGCGCGCTCGTCGGACACTTCGTTCCACTCCAGGTCGAAGAACAGCAGCGACGTCTCGATCGAGGCGCCGCGCTCGCTGACCTGCGCCACCAGCGCCCCCGTGGCGGGGTCCTGGGTGTCCACGGCAAAGGCCAGCGAGGCGTAGGAGCCCGCCCGCCCGACCCGGTCGAATATGTCCTCGGCCTCGCGCATGGCCGCCGCCAGCCCGGGCGCGTCCAGGTCGGCGATGGCGCCCCGGTAGCGGGCCGAGAAGTCCTCGGCCAGGCGCGCGGCCTCCTCCAGCTGCCGGGTGGCGCCCTCGGTGCCGGCGCCCTCCACCAGCGGCTCGAGGTCCCAGCGCGCGTCCTGAAGCGCCTGATCGGAAGGGGAGTTGACGGTTTCGGCCATCCCAGGACCTTAGGTGCTCGTACCCCTGTAGATCCACGACCAAGGAGGCCCCATGGGCTCTGTGAGCAAGTACATACGCGTCGAGGCTTCGCCCGAGAGGGTGTACGAGCTCTGGCGCGACCCCTCCGCGTTCCCGGACTTCATGCCCGACGTGAAGCTGGTCGAGGACCGCGGCGAGACCTGGCACTGGGAGGTCGAGGGTCCGGCGGGGACCACGGTGGAGTGGGACTCCGAGATCGTCGAGGACGTGCCCAACAGCCGGCTGGCCTGGAAGTCGGTGAGCGGGCAGGTGCAGAACTCGGGCGCGGTGCGCTTCGACGACCGCGACGGCGCCACAGACATGGAGTACGCGCTGGAGTTCGACCCGCCCGGGGGCACGGCCGGTGAGGTGGTGGCCAAGCTGTTCAAGGACCCGGAGGATCAGGTCCAACGGGCGCTGGAGGCCTTCAAGGAACTGGTGGAGTCAGACGCGCGGCCGCGAAACGACAGCCGCACGGAGGTCGACGCGCAGGAGGCGAGGCCCCCGGCGGCCTAGGCCGAAGCCGGGACGGCGCGCCGCGCGCCGTCCCGAATCACGGCCGCCACCTGCTCCGGCGAATCCCAGGTGGGCACGTGGCCGCAGTCGCGCAGACGCCTCACCTCCACGCCCGGGGGCACGGCCTCGGGCGGATAGACGGACCGGTCGCGGTCGGCCCAGGCCATCGTGACCGGCACGTCGATGTCGTCGAAACCCGTAAAGAGCGCGCTGCGCATCTCGTGGTTGGCGCGGGTGAACCCCTCGGCCCGCGCGTAGGCGCGCACCAGCTCGTAGGCGTCGGCGGGCGGGACGCGCTCAGGGTGGGCCATGGCGCCGGCCAGCGCCACGCGACGACCCTTCGCACTGTGGAGCAGCGGGCGAAGCACGGGAAGCAGGCGCCTGGCCGTTGATCGCGCCACCTCCGGCCGGGGTCCGAGGACGTTGCGCCAGAAGCCGGCGGCGCACAGGGTGGTCACGCTCAGCGCCGTGTCGGTCTTTCCGAGCTCCAGCGCGACCCACCCACCCAGCGAGATCCCGGCGGCGTGCGCCCGCTCCACCCCCAGCGAAGCCAACGTGGAGCGCACGGCGGCGGCGATGTTCACCGCGGTGGCCGGCACGTCGGCGGGCAGTTGGGGGGACCCGCCGAATCCCGGCATGTCCACCGCGATCACGTCGTGGTGCTCGCCCAGGAGCCCCAGGACGGGCTTCCAGACGCCGCGATGGGCACCCAGGGGATGGATCAGCACGAGCGGCGGACCCGTGCCGGCGCGGTCGTGGGCGAGAGGGACCATTGACTGATGACTACGGGAGCGCCACAGCGTCCGATCACCCGAAGCGGTCGCTCGCCCGTACTGTGCCTACATGGACCTGACCGCACGCACCGCCCTGGTGACCGGAGCCAACCGCGGCATCGGCAAGGCGATCCTCGACGCGCTGGCCGAGCAGCCGCTCGACCTGCTGCTGGCCGGCATGCGCGACCCCGGCTCCTTCGACCCGCCCAAAGCCGGACGGGTCAAGGAGGTCCGCCCGGTCGTTCTGGATCTCTCCTCGCGCGAATCGATCGAGGACGGGGTCAAAGCGCTCGGCGACGTGCCGGTGGACCTGCTGGTCAACAACGCCGGCCTCGTGACCGGGGGACTGCTCGAGGAGCAGGAGCTCGACGACGTCTACGCGATGCTCCAGGTGAACCTCGCCGCGGTGATCCAGCTGACCCGCGCGCTGCTGCCCGGCATGCTCGAGCGCGGGCGCGGCAAGGTGGTCAACAACGCGAGCATCTCGGGATATGCCTACTTTCCCGCCGCCAGCACCTACGCGGCGTCCAAGGCCGGTGTGGTCGCGTTCACCGAATCGCTGCGGCGTGAGACCAAGGGGACCGGCGTCTCGTGCCTGCACCTGGTGACCGGCGGCGTGGACACCGACATGCTCGACGAGACCCAGGACACCTACGGCAAGCACCTGGACACATCCGGCTGGGACAGCGTCCCGGCCGACGAGTGGGCCGCGAAGGTGGTCAAGGCCATCGAGGACGACGACGACATCCTCGGCCCGGGAGGAATGACGTCGATCGCCAAGCTCGCCAGCCGGGGCCCCGGGTTCCTGCTCGACTTCATCGCGGGCCGGTCCTTCTCCCGCGAGCCCAAGTACTGATCAGGCGGCCGCCTGGAGCCTCGCCGGCGCTTGCGCGTGCGCCGGGAGCACGCCGCGCCTCTCCGGCTTGGCGAACAGCACGTGCACGTCGTTGATCCGGCGCTCGCGAAAGCCCGCCTCCACGTAGGCCAGGTACAGCTCCCACATGCGCCGGAAGGTCTCGTCGTAGCCCAGCTCGGCGGCCAGGTCGCGGCTGGCCACAAACGTCTCGCGCCAGCGCTTCACGGTCTCGGCGTAGTGGGGGGTTATGTCGTCCAGCCAGACGGTGGTGAGGTCGGTCTCGGCGGCCACGCAGCGGTGGACGACCTCCAGCGAGGGCAGGCAGCCGCCGGGGAAGATGTGGGTGTTGATGAAGCTCTTGGAGGCCTTCTCGACCTCGTACGCGCGGTCGTCGATCGTGATCGCCTGCAGGAACATCAGCCCGTCCGGCGCGAGCAGCCGCGAGCAGTGGCGGAAGTAGGTGGGGAAGTACTGCCAGCCCACCGCCTCGATCATCTCGAGTGAGACGAGCTTGGTGTAGGTGCCCTGCAGGTCGCGATAGTCCTCGAGCAGGACGGTGACCCGGTCCTCGAGGCCCTTGTCCTGGACCTGCTCCCGCGCGTAGTCGTGCTGCTCCTGCGAGATCGTGGTGGTGGTCACCTCACAGCCGTAGCGCTCGGCGGCGTGTATGGCCATGGCACCCCACCCCGTCCCGATCTCGAGCAGGTGGTCGCCGGGCCCGAGCTCCAGCGCCCGACAGGCGCGGTCCAGCTTGGCCACCTGGGCCTCCTCGAGCGACCGCTCGGGGGACTCGAAGTACGCGCAGGAGTACATCATCGTCGGGTCCAGGAACAGCGAGAAGAGCTGGTTGCCGAGGTCGTAGTGGGCGGCGATGTTGCGCACCGAGCCCGCGATGTCGTTGCGGGGGACCATGTCGGCCAGTGTCTGGGCGCGGTGCAGCAGCGGGTGCCAGCGCCGACGCAGGCGGTCCACGGCGGGCATGTTGCGCGCGCCGATCCGGCTGAGGGCCACGAGGTCGTCGGTCTCCCAGTCGCCGTCCATGTAGGTCTCGGCCAGGCCGATGCTTCCCCGCAGCATGTGCCGGTAGAAGCGTGGCGAGCGCACGGTGATCGTGGCGCGCAGCTCGGCATCGGGGGCGCCGAAGGAGAAGGAGTCGCGCCCGTCGACGAGGTCGATCCGCTCTTCCTTGATCAGCGACAGCAGCTTGAACACCAGCCGGCGAGCGATCGCGTCGGTGGGCGAGGGCCTCATGATGTCGACGCCTTCTCGGGATGGCGAAAATATGGAGCGCCCTTGAGCTTGAGCCTCAGCGCGTTCCAGTAGATGAGCGTCACCACGCGCAGCGAGGTGGCCGGAAAGCGAGCCAGGACCCGGGCCAGCCGACCGGGCGTCATCTCCCGGCGCTCCAGCGAGAGGGTGGCGTTGAAGACCTGGGTGCCCGTCTCGTCGCGCTCGTCGATGTGCACAAGCAGCTGCCGGCCGGGCTCGGTCACGCGCCAGTCGTAGCGATGGTCCATCCCTATGAAGGGGGAGACGTGAAAGACCTTGTCCATCGTGTCGCGCATCACGCCGCTCTCTGCGTCGCGGGCCAGGACGTAGGAGTGCGACTCCCCCCAAGGCGTGTTGGTCACCTCCGCCACCACGGCGTCGACGCGCTCGCCGCCCGCCCCGAAGCAGTAGTAGAAGCTGACCGGGTTGAACGAGTGGCCCAGGGTGCGCAACGTGGTCAGCAGGCGCACGGGACCGCGCGGGCGGGTTCCGGTGCGCTCCTGCACCAACTCGCGCACGCAGTCGTCCAGCGGACGCTGCGGATCGCCCAAGAAGTCCTCACGCCGAAAGCGCGACAGGGCGGGGCGGGTGGCGGAGTAAAGCGGGCGCATCTCCAGCACGCCCGGCAGCTCGTCGAGGTCGAGCAGCAGCATCGCGTGGCGGTAGGTGAAGTCGTGCTCCACCGGCGCGTGGCGGCGGTGGCGCACCCAGCCGTCGTAGACCGCCGTGGCACCAAGGCGGCCACGTGGGTGTGCTCGCTCCCCGGGCGCTCGGGCGCCGCCGCCGGCGGCGGGGCCACCGTGTCGAGCGCGCGCAGCGCGCCCACCACGCCGTCCTCGTGAAAGCCCCAGCGCCAGTAGGCCCCGCAGTAGTGGACCCGGTCCGCGCCCGAGATCTCCATCTGCCGTGATTGGGCGGCCACGCCCTCGGGGGTGAAGACGGGGTG